>JALYTP010000243.1 GCA_030854225.1 Pseudomonadota bacterium | reverse complement strand
GGTAGGTGAAGAACGGGGTCCTGCCGAACGCGTCGGTGATGGACGAGAGCGGCCAGGGGAGCCGGCGCAGCAACGGTGCCAGCGTGAGCGAGACGCCAAGCGTGGCACAGACGAAAGCGGGAGAAGGCGGGTATTTCGAGACGTTGAGGAACGAGAGAATCGATCCCTCGATCGTCGGCCGATGTTCCCACGGTACGGGATCGCCGATGCCCGTGATGCGAAGCGCGACGAACGCGGCGAGCAGCGCCACCCCGGCGGCACGAACCGCCGACCGCCCCTTCCAGGCGCCGGGGAGGAAAAGGTCGCCCGCTCCATATCCGATCGCCAGGATCGCCACCCAGGGAACGAGCGGATAGGCGACGAGACCGGGGACGAGCGTCATGGGCGCAGGGCGGAGCAGGAACGACAGCGGGCCGAACGCGCCGGCGGGGATAAGGCCGGACACGAAAAAGGCGACGATCGCGACAAGCAGGACGAGGGCCGGCCTGAAGCGGAGCGAAGCCGCCATCACCAGCATCCCGACGCCGATTGCCCAAATCACCTGGAGGAACAGGAAGGGCCAGCCGAGATCGAACCCGAAAGAGATGACCGTCGCCTCGAGCAGCAGCAGCCACAGGCCGCGCGCCACGAGATGACGACCGAGCCCACCGACCGCGCGCTCACGCTGGAGCCGGATCGACACGCCGGCAAGCAGCACGAAGGTCGGTGCACACAGATGCGTCACCCACCGGGTCGCGAAAAGCGCGGCGTTGGTCTTGTCGAGGTCGGTCGGCTGGAACAACAACGCGTCGCGGTGCATGAACTCCCGCACATGGTCCAGCACCATGAACACGACCATCAGCCCGCGAAGCCGGTCGATCATCGGGATGCGCCCGGTCGATGATCGCGCTCCGCCGGTTGGCAGGGTCGGGGCGGCGGGCGGGGCGATAAGCGATCTGTCGGTCGTCATGGTCAGAGGTGTCTCGCCGAGGCTCGCCAGCGATAATGCACAGCGCGAACGTCATCAACCTGGGAATGAGCCGCACCAGGACCTCGGGCCATCCCCCGCGATGGCGTTCGGATCGCTGGGTCGAATTCCCTTACCGAGCGTATTTCAGACTATCCATGCCCATTGCCGTCCGCATCACCAGCAGCGCCGATCCGCACAGCGCGCACGAATTCAGCAAATAGGTGACATCCATCAGCGAGCCGTGGCTGACGGCCATCGGCAGATTAATGACCAGGACGAATATCGCCATCATCAGCGCGAGCATCCCCGCCGCGAGGCGTCGCAGCACGCCCGAGGCAATCGCGAGCCCGGCCGCGACATGCGCGCCGCCGGTGAACAACGCGAACCCGGTGTGGGCGGGAATCCATGCCGGGATCATCGTCGCTGTGAAATCGCTATAGGCGAAGTGTGAGATGCCGAACACGATGCAGCACAAGCCAAAGGCGATGAACGCGGCGTTGCGCCCGCCGCTGCGCGCGATATGCGGGTGGGCGATGGTCAGCGCCATCAGGGCGGACGCCGATACGAGCGCGCCCACCTCCGCCACGCCGAGCCAGAGCACGACGACGCCGGGGGCGGCGATCAAGCCCGGCCCCTGAAGCACCACGATCCAGAAGGCGAGCAACCCGGCCAGCCCCCAGAAGGCGAGATCGCGTCTCGGCCCGGTGATCGCCACCGCCGCAAGGCCCATGAGCAGCAACGCATCGACCACCGCGAGCGCGGGATGCGCACCCGGCGCGACGGGCTCCCACGCCGGAATGAACCCGGCGGTCAGCAGCTTTCGTACCCCCAGGCCGAACAGCGCCGCCGCCATGAAGCGCTCGATCGCCCATGTCAGCCACGGCGCGGGGGCGAACCGGTCGCCGTGGTGCCGATCGTCGATGGCGGCTCGAATGGATGATGGCATGATCCCGCTCCTCAATCGCGCGGGCTCTACGGCCCGCGTCGCGCTTGTGGTGCCCGATCCGGGCGGCGGGATACATCGCGCGCCGCGTCGGCTTGAGACGCCCGCGCGGTCGTTGATGCCGCGTAACGACCAGACGACGTGGCCGGACGCCGGGCGAAGGTGTGGCGGGCGTTACCGGCGAGGGGCGAACCGCACGTTGAGATCGGCTCCCGCGCCGTCGAAGCAGTGGCGCGTGCCCATCGACCAGCTACCGTCGCGATTGTGCTGCAGGATGGCGGTGCAACCGACCGGGCTCGGCTTCGCCTCACGCGCGATCGGCCCGACGAGCCGCGCCGTGCCGCCAAGGCTGGCGGCGTCCACATCGCCTTGCGCTTCGCCGCGGGGGCCGACGACGGTCTGCGTGGCGTCATAGGTCAGCCAGCCGTCATGGAGGAACACATACAGATCGCCGCTCGTATCGGGGGAGACCGAGATATAATGGCGCACGAGCCCGCGCCCGGCATCGCCGCGCATCAGATCGCCGATGCGCTGGTCATAGCGCGAGGTCAGGCATTCCATGTTGCGGCAGCCGAGCGCCATATCGAGCCAGCGGCGCTGGCGCATCCGCGCGACAATCGCGCCGCGGGTGCGAAGTGCCGAGCGGTACAGCGTCGTCATCACCTCATCGCGTGCGCGCACCGCCGGCCGGTCGCAGATCGCGCGCTCCATGAAATTGGCGCGCTGCTCACAGGCATCGGCCGCGAGCGCCGCGCCCGGCAGCAGCCAGAGCGAGGTGAAGGCGAAGGCCAGTTTCGTGGGCATGGTCGGCATGGTTGGTCTCCCGGATTTTTTCGGTGAGCGAACGTCCCGCCCGCGCCCAGGTTGCACCCCAAGGCACAGACGCCCACCCAGATCGTGCCAGCGGCAGCGGAGCGACGGAAATGCGCGCGATATGGGGCGCTCGCCGATACTCCTCCGTTGCCGATCGACACGGCAAGCGCGCCGTCTACGCGCCTAACGCGCGATGCGGTCGCTCAACCGGCGCTGTGCCGCGCGCGCGCCGCCGACCAGGCGGGACAGCACCAGTTCGTCGATCCCGGCATAGCCCAGGCCGAGGTGATCGGGCCGGGTCCGCGCTGCATCGCCGAGGTTGAGATGGCCGGTGCGCAGCCCCGCGCGCGCGACCTTCGCCCAGCGCCGCGCGGTTTCCCAACGGATCAGCGCGCGGTCCTGCCGCCCCGGAGCGCGGCGCGTGAGGAAATCGTCCTGCAACGCGATCAGCGTTTCGCCCAGCCGCGCGAAGGTCGCGCGGTCGGGCACGGGCTCGCCGCCCATCACATGCCGCACGATCAGCGTGGCCGCGCCCTCCGCCTCCTCCTCCTCCTCGAACAGTGCCGCATAATCCGCCGCCAGCACGTCGATCGCGCGCGCACGCATCGCCGCGACGTGGCGCTGCGACGCGCCGCCGCCGTGCCGGCGATAGGTCAGCAGCACATCGTCGATCCGCGCGATCCGCCCCAGCGGGGCCAATCGGTGGTAGAGATCGAAATCTTCCGCGAAATTCATCGCGGGGCGCTGGAACGGATCGAGTGCGCGCGCCGCCTCTGCGCGGATCATCACCGTCGACCAGACGAGCGGATT
>JALYTP010000242.1 GCA_030854225.1 Pseudomonadota bacterium | reverse complement strand
GCTCGGCGATGTGATGAAGGAATCGATCGAAACCGCGTTCAGCTTCATCAAGGCGCGGGCACCCAGCTACGGGATCAAGCCGAGCATCTTCAACCGCAAGGACGTCCATATCCATCTGCCCGAAGGGGCGGTGCCGAAGGACGGGCCGTCGGCGGGCATCGGCATCGTCACGTCGATCGTCTCGACGCTGACCGGCGTGCCGGTGCGGCGCGAAATCGCCATGACGGGCGAAGTGACGCTGCGCGGCCGCGTGCTGCCGATCGGAGGGTTGAAGGAAAAACTGCTCGCCGCACTTCGGGGTGGAATCGAGACGGTGCTCATCCCGCAGGAGAACGAGAAGGACCTGGTCGAAATCCCGGCGAACATTCGCGAGGGGCTGAAGATCATCCCCGTCAGCCATGTCGACGAGGTGTTGCGCCTCGCACTCACCGAGCCGCTGGCGGCGATCGACTGGAGCGAGGCGGACGATCTCGCGGCGCAACCACCGGGCACCATCGCGCCGGCCAGCACTGGCGTGCCGCACTAGGCGCGGGCGGGAGGCGTTGCAGAACGGGACCTATTTTCGGCACGATCTGCGATGTTTTTGTTTTGACAGTTGCTGCCTGAACCGCCTTATTGCGCGTTCGGCCTAATGGCGCGACTCAATAACATAGCGCATTTTCGAACGGGGGTTCTGGACGCATGAACAAGCAGGAACTGATCGCATCGGTCGCCGATACATCGGGGCTCGGCAAGGGTGACGCCAGCAAGGCCGTCGAGGCCGTGTTCGATGCGATCTCCGCATCGCTCAAAAGAGGGCAGGAAGTGCGCCTCGTCGGCTTCGGCACCTTCTCCGTCTCGAAGCGCAAGGCATCGACCGGCCGCAACCCGCGCACCGGCGAGCCGATGACGATCAAGGCCTCGACCCAGCCCAAGTTCAAGGCCGGCAAGGGCCTGAAAGACGCGGTCAACTGATCGCGCTCGCCGGGCTGGACAAGCGCGGCGCGGCTGCCTAAGGCGGCGATAACGGGGCGGCGGTCATGCGCTGCCCCCTTTTTCCGTTTCGCGGGGACGAACGGGCGCGTAGCTCAGCGGTAGAGCACACCCTTCACACGGGTGGGGTCACAGGTTCAATCCCTGTCGCGCCCACCATGGCTCGCGCGACGGCAGGTCGACGCAGTGTCGCGCCGTGACTTTCTCACCATCCCCACGGCTTCTCCCGAAACCATTTGGTAATGACGTATTTCGCCCCGCTGCGCACCTTCATCCCTTGATGCAGGGTCGCGGCATTGGGGGAGCCGTCCGCGCGGCGATTGTTCCAGGCGAGGAGTTTGCCGGTCTCGGGCCGGACGATCTTGTCGATCGCCTTGAAACGGGTTGCGCCGCCGGCGTCGGGGGCGTTGAGATACAGCATCACCGTCCAGGTGCGCTGCCCTGCGACGCCACAATAACGATGATAGTCCATGCCACCGGGTTCGAAATAATCGGTATGCGGTTTGAACTCCTGGCCAACGGCGTAACGTTGTCCCTGTACCGGCTCGCCGAATTGCGGCGCGAGGCCGGTGAACGCGCGGATCCGTGCTTCCAGATCGGCGACGGCGGGATCGCCGGGCGAGAGGTCGCAGGTCTCGCTGGTGCGAAACGTTGCATCGCCGTTCGAATCGGAGATGGTCGAGGGACGGCGCGCCGCATCGATCCGTTCGATCAGCGCGGTGCACTGGCCGGGGTCGAGAAAATCGCGCTTGAGGAACAGCGTCAGTTTGGGCGTGGGCACGCGTTGCACGCCCGATTGCGCGGCGAGGTGCGCGACCATCCCGGTCGCCTCCAGGCCGTTGCCGAAATCGGGCGTCGCGTTCATGGCGCATCCGTGCCACCACCGCGTGCGTATTTCCAGACGTTGCCTTTTGCTCAATCGGTTCACAGCGAAGCGGTGGCGGGGTATCAAGGACGTTCTGGCTGGCTCGCGATCGGGTAATGGGATGCGATTAGTTCTCGATGCGCGTGCACGGGCCTTGCTCGGGCGGTTGCCGCGCACCAATCCTTACGCGCTCAGCGAGCTGATCCTGCTCGCGGTGCTGGCGGTGCAATGCGCGCGCCTGACCTGGGCGCTGCTGACGCCGCTCACGCCGCTCGGCCCCTGGGTGCCGGCTGCACCCGGTGTCGCCGGCTCGCCCGCGCTCCAGCTCAAGCAATTCGATCCGTTCTTCCGCTTGTCGGGGGGCGATGGCAGCGACAAGCCCGGGGTGGTCACCTCGTTGCAGCTTACGCTGTTCGGCACCCGCCGGAATGAGGCGATGGGGGGCGGATCGGCGATCATCGCCGGGCCGGACGGGGTGCAGCAGAGCATCGGTGTCGGGCAGGAGATCATCCCGGGGGTCACGTTGAAGGCAGTCGCGTTCGACCATGTGACGATTTCGCGCAATGGCGCGGACGAGCAACTCTTCCTCGCGCAGGATGCCTCGACCACGCCCGCGCCGCCGACCGATACCACGCCGATCGCCGGATCGTTGCTCAAAGCGCCCCCCCCGCCACCGCGCTCGGGCACGCCGGTCAGCCAACTTCGCACCGACATCGGCTTCATCCCGCGGATCGATAACGGCCGAATTAGCGGGCTCGCGGTGCGATCTCAGGGATCGGGCACCGCCTTTCGCGCCGCCGGGTTGCAGGACGGAGACGTCGTCACCGCGATCGGCGGTCGCCCGGTGACCGGCGCGAGCGATATCGAGCGCCTCGGCGCGCAATTTCCCACCGGTGGCATCTTGCCGATCACGGTAGAACGCGGCAACCAGACTCTTCCCCTCTCGATTACGATCGCGGCCCCATGAAAAAACTGATCCTCGCGCCGGTATTGGCGGCGCTGATCGCGACGACGGCGACGGCGCAGACATCGATGAACGTGCGCGATGCGGACATCCGCGCGTTCATCGCCGATGCCGCACGAGTGACCGGACGCACCTTCATCATCGACGCGCGGGTGCAGGGCAAGGTGACGGTGGTGACCGACCGGCCTTTGTCGAAGTCGGAATATTTCGAGGTGTTCCTCTCCACGCTGCGCGCCAACGGGCGGGGCGCGGTGCCCTCGGCCAACGGGGCGTTCCGTATCCAGCCGATCGACAACGCCGCGACGCAACCGAGCCGCCTCGGATCGCGCGGCGCGCCGAACAACAGCCTGGTGACCGAGATCGTGCGCCTGCGCTCGATCGATGCGGCCTCCGCCGTTGATACGGTGCGCCCGCTGGTCAGCCCGCAAGGATCGGTCACCGCCAATCGCGGCGGCAATTCGCTGGTGGTGGTCGATTTCGCCGACAATGTTCGCCGCGTGCGTGCGGTGTTGGCGCGCCTCGATATCGACAACGCCTCCACCCGCGTGATTGCGCTGAAAAATGCCGGTGCGCGCGAGATCGCGACCGCGTTGCAAGCGTTGGTCGGGGGCGGCAGCGGAGGCGCACAGGGCGGCGCGGCGACCGCCAGCGGGCAGGGCGCGACGGTGGTGGCGATTGCCAGCGCGAACGCGGTGGCACTGCGCGGCGATCCATCGAC
>JALYTP010000241.1 GCA_030854225.1 Pseudomonadota bacterium | reverse complement strand
CATGTACCGCCAGCCCGAAACCCACGACGATGCCGATAATCGCGCAGAGCAGCCAGCGCGCCCACGGCTTCAGCGTCGGGACCAACGCGCGGCGGGGTGTGCGCGGTGGCGCCGTTTCCGGCGTCGGCTGGGTCGCGCTCGCGTCGCTCATCCCTTGCTCCCAAACGTCGCCTTCGAAAGCGCCGCCTGTGCAGCGGCGAGGCGCGCGATCGGCACACGATAGGGCGAGGCCGAGACATAGTCGAGGCCGACCTGTTCGCAGAACGCGATCGACGCCGGATCGCCGCCATGCTCGCCGCAAATGCCGAGCTTGATATCGGGCCGTGTCGAGCGCCCGCGCTCCGCGGCGATTTCGATCAGCTGGCCCACGCCCTCGATATCGAGGCTGACGAACGGATCGCGCGCGTAAATGCCCTTCTCGACATAGGTCGTCAGGAATTTCGCCGCGTCGTCGCGGCTGACGCCCAGCGCGGTCTGGGTCAGGTCGTTGGTGCCGAAGCTGAAGAACTCGGCCGTCTCGGCGATCGCGCCCGCCATCAGGCAAGCGCGGGGCAGTTCGATCATCGTGCCGACGTGATATTCGATCGTGCGGGCCCCTTCCCCAAACTTGTCGGCAAACACCGCTTGCGCGGCCTTGTCGACCACCGTCTTCATCAGATCGAGCTCGCGCCTGGTCGCGACGAGCGGGATCATCACCTCGGGGATCGGCGCGGCGCCGGACTTCTCCGCCACCTCGACCGCCGCCTCGAAGATCGCGCGCGCCTGCATCTCGTAGATTTCGGGATAGGTCACCCCGAGCCGGCAACCGCGATGCCCGAGCATCGGGTTGAATTCGTGCAACTCGGCGGCACGGCGCTTGAGCGTATCGATATCGGTGCCGGTCGCGGCGGCGACATCGGCGAACTCGGCCTCTTCATGCGGCAGGAATTCGTGCAGCGGCGGATCGAGCAGGCGGATCGTCACCGGCAATCCGGCCATCACCTCGAACAACTGGACGAAATCACCGCGCTGCTCGGGCAGCAATTTGTCGAGTGCGGCGCGCCTGCCCGCCTCATCCTCCGCCAGGATCATCTGGCGCACCGCGGTGATACGCGCGGCATCGAAGAACATGTGCTCGGTACGGCACAGCCCGATGCCTTCCGCGCCGAATTCCCGCGCGGTTTTCGCGTCGAGCGGCGTCTCGGCATTGGCGCGGACCTTGAGGCGGCGCACGCCGTCTGCCCAGACCATCAGCGTGCCGAAATCGCCCGACAGCTCGGGCTGGACGGTGGGCACCGCGCCCATCATCACCTCGCCCGTCGTGCCGTCGATCGTGACGATATCGCCTTCCTTCACCTCGCGCCAGGAATCCGGGGCGCCCCCCGCCCCGGCGACGCGCATGGTCTTCGCTCTGGCGTCGATCGACAGCCCCCCGGCGCCCGAAACGCAGGGCCGGCCCATCCCGCGCGCCACCACCGCCGCATGACTGGTCATCCCGCCGCGCGCGGTCAGGATGCCCTTGGCGGCGTGCATGCCGTGAATGTCCTCGGGGCTGGTCTCGGTGCGGATCAGGATCACCGCTTCCCCCGCCCCGGCGCGCTTTTCGGCGGTGTCGCTGTCGAACACCGCCATGCCCGAGGCCGCACCCGGCGAGGCGGGCAGACCCTTGGCCAGCACGTCGCGCCTGGCCGACGGATCCAGCGTGGGGTGGAGCAGTTGATCGAGCGCCGCCGGATCGACGCGGGCGACCGCCTCCTCCTTCGAGATCAACCCCTCTTCCGCCATATCGACCGCGATCTTGAGCGCGGCCTTGGCGGTGCGCTTGCCGGCGCGGGTCTGGAGCATCCACAGCTTGCCGCGCTCCACGGTGAACTCGATGTCCTGCATGTCGCGGTAATGCTTTTCGAGCCGGTCGAACACCGCAGCCAGCTCGGCATAGGCGGCAGGCATCGCCTCCTCCATCGAGGCGGCCTTGGCCCCCGCCGCCTCGCGCGCGGCCTGCGTCAGATATTGCGGGGTGCGGATGCCCGCCACCACGTCCTCCCCTTGCGCGTTGATGAGAAATTCGCCGTAATAGGCATTGTCGCCCTTGGCGGGATCGCGCGTGAAGGCGACGCCCGTCGCCGAGGTGTCGCCCATGTTGCCGAACACCATCGCCTGGACGTTGACCGCCGTGCCCCAGCTCGCCGGGATGTCGTTCAACCGGCGATAGACCTTGGCACGCTCCGACTGCCACGATCCGAACACCGCGCCGACCGCACCCCAGAGCTGGTCGTGCACATCCTGCGGGAAGGGCTTGCCCCATTGCTGCTCGACCAGCGATTTGTATTCACCGACCAGCGCCTTGAGGTCGTCCGCCGTCAGATCGGTATCGAGGAAATACCCCCGGTCCTCCTTCGCGATCTCGAGCGCTTCCTCGAACGATCCGTGATCGAGTTCGAGCACCACATCGGCGTACATCTGGATGAACCGGCGATAGCTGTCCCAGGCGAACCGCGCATCGCCCGAGGCGCTGGCAAGCCCCTCGACCGTCGCGTCGTTGAGGCCGAGGTTGAGCACGGTGTCCATCATCCCCGGCATCGAGGCGCGCGCGCCGGAGCGGACCGAGACGAGCAGCGGGTCCGCCGCATCGCCGAAACGCTTGCGCGTCACCGCCTCGATATGGGCGAGGCCCGTGGCGACCTCATCGCGCAGACCCAGTGGGAACTGGCGTCCTTCGTCATAATAGACCGCGCAAAAATCGGTCGAGATGGTGAAGCCCGGCGGCACCGGCAGGCCGATCGAGGCCATCTCGGCGAGGTTCGCGCCCTTGCCGCCGAGCAGATCGCGGTCCCCCTTGCCCCCGTCCGAAACCCCGCCGCCGAACCGGTACACGTACTGCGTCATGCTCGTTCCTCTAAGTGCCTGTTTTCGCTGGGGAGGCGAAAGCCGGCTATCCGCGAATGTTTAGACTCTTCACACGCCCGCGCGGTTTCTCACCCTTCTATCTTCGAGAAATCGGCGACGGTGTGCACCGCGTCGCGTACGCGGGCGAGCAGCGCCAGCCGGGCCGACCGCCTGGCGGGGTCCGTATCGTTCACGGTCACGGTTTCAAAGAACGCATCGATCGGCGCACGGAGCGTGGCGAGCGCTGCCATCGCCGCCTCGAAATCCTCGCCCGCCACCGCATCGGCGGCGGCAGGCTCGGCAGCATCGAGCGCCGCGATCAGGGCAGCTTCGTCCTTTTCGGGCGTGTAGGACAGGGGTTTGTGGGTTTCGTGTTCCGGCGAAGGTCGGAGCGCTGGATTGCGTTGCGCTTCGGCTGCCAACGCTCCGGCCTTCGCCGGAGCACCCACGGCTTCATACCCCTCCTTCTTCAGGATATTCGCCGCGCGCTTGTACCCGGCGAGCAGGTTCGCGCCGTCCTCGGTGCCGACGAAGGATTGGAGGGCGCGGACGCGGGCCAACAGGCGGACGAGATCGTCCTCGCCACCGCCATCCTGATTCTTGGCTGCGAACACCGCATCGATCAGGTCGTGGCGGACACCGGCCTCGCGCTGCTGAACCTTGAGG
>JALYTP010000240.1 GCA_030854225.1 Pseudomonadota bacterium | reverse complement strand
GTGCTGAAGGCACTCGGCGCGGGGACGCTGCTCACCGCGCTGCCGCGGCCGTTGCGCGCGGCGTCGGGCGATCTGCCGGTGGTGATTATCGGCGGCGGGATCGCGGGGCTGACGGCGCTCTGGCATCTGACGCAGGCGGGGATCGACGCGCGGCTGTACGAGGCGCGCGCGCGGATCGGCGGGCGGATGTACACCGCGCATACCAAAGGCGCGCCGCCGATCGAAATGGGCGGGCAGCTGGTCAACACCGATCATGCCGACATGCATGCGCTGTGCCGCCAATTCGGGCTGGCGCTGATCGATCGCAAGGGCGGCCCGCACCGCTCGATGATCCTTGCCGGCGGAAAGGAAATACCCCAGCCGCAACTCGTCGCGGGGTTGCGCGCGATAGCCGGGCAGATCGACGCGGATTCGGTGCGGCTCGACCAGAATTACGCCCGCGTCGCCGCCGAACTCGATCAGCTCAGCTTCACCACCTATCTCGACAAACATGCCGCGTTGATGCCCGATCCGTGGGTACGCCCGTTGATGGAGGCGACCGCGCGCACCGAATATGGCTGCGAGCCCGGCCAGGCATCGGCGATCGAGCTGGTCTTCAACTTGCCCGCGATCGACGGGCGGCGGATCGACGTGCTGAGCCGCAGCGACGAGCGTTATCTGATCGCGGGGGGCAGCAGCGCGCTGGCGGAGGCGATGGCGACGCGGCTGGCGGGCCGGATTTCGCTCAACCGGCGCGTCACGCGGATCGATCCGCTGGGCGTTGGCGCGCGGGTGTTCCTCGCCGACGGCGGCAGGGTCGATGCCTCGGCGGTGATCGTCTCGACGCCAGCCTCGATCACGCGGGCGATCGACATCCGCGTGCCGCTGCCGCCGCTGTGGCGGCGCTTCATCGCGGAGGTCGGGCTGGGCAGGAACGGCAAGCTCCAGGTGGTGACCACCGCGCGACCATGGGAGCGGCCAATCGGACGCGGCGGGGAGATCTGGCAGACCGATCGGCGCGCCGGTGTCGCGCTCGGCTGGGATGGCGGGGTGCTGCCCGCGACGGGGACTGGCAGCGTTTGGACGTGGTTTACCGGGGGCGACGAAGTGTTTGCCGCCGACCTGACCGACCCGCGCCCACTGGCGAAACGCTTCGCGGCCATGGCGGAGCGCGCTGTGCCGGGCATGGGTGCCGCGACCGGGGCGATCGTGCGCCGCAGCGCGTGGCACCGCGATCCGATGGCGATGGGTGCCTATGTCAATTTCCGCCCCGGCCAGCTGACCCGCTTCGGCCGGCTGATCTGGACCGAGACCGACGGCATGGCGTCAAGCCCGCCTTCGGCCGGCCCGCTGCACTTCGCGGGCGAGCATCTGTCGGACGCGTATCCCGGATACATGAACGGCGGCGCGCAGACCGGGCGGCTCGCCGCGGCGGCGATCGTCACCAGCCGCGCGCACGCGCGCCGCTTGAGTTGAGGCGCGCCGCGCCGTACCCGCTGACGCCATGACCGACGACGCGCGCTTTGGCCTGGCCCGCCATGTGATGCTGCCCGGGCCGCTGCGGCTCGACGGCGGTGCCGCGCTGTCCCCGGTCGAGATCGCGTACGAAACCTATGGCACACTCGATCGCGAGGCATCGAACGCGATCCTGATCTGCCACGCGCTGACCGGCGACCAGCATGTCGCGAGCGATCACCCGATCACCGGCAAGCCCGGATGGTGGCGGCGCATGGTCGGCGCCGGCAAGCCGATCGACCCCGCGCGGCATTTCATCGTCTGCGCCAATGTGCTGGGCAGTTGCATGGGATCGTCGGGCCCCGCGAGCATGGATCCGGTGACCGGCACCCCGTTCGGAATGCGCTTTCCGGTCATCACGATCCGCGACATGGTGCGCGCGCAGGCGATGTTGCTCGATCATCTCGGGGTTGCGCGGTTGCGCGCGGTGGTCGGTGGGTCGATGGGCGGGATGCAGGCGCTCAGCTGGGCCGCGACCTTCCCCGATCGCGTCGCGGCCGCGGTGGTGATCGCGTCCACCGCGCGCCACACCGCGCAGAACATCGCCTTTCACGAGGTCGGGCGGCAAGCCGTGATGGCCGATCCGAAATGGCGCGGCGGCGATTATTACGGCCATGCCGATCCCCCGGCGGCGGGGCTCGCGGTGGCGCGGATGGCGGCGCACATTACCTATCTTTCCGAAGCGGGGCTGACCGAGAAGTTCGGCCGACGCCTTCAGGCGCGGCCCGAACAGCCGGACGGCGCCAAGTCGTTCGGGTTCGACGCCGATTTCCAGATCGAAAGCTATCTGCGGCATCAGGGGATCAGCTTCGTCGACCGGTTCGACGCCAACAGCTACCTCTACATCACGCGCGCGATGGATTATTTCGACCTGGCCGAGGAACATGGCGGACATCTGGCCAATGCCTTTCGCGGCACGGGGACGCGCTTTTGCCTGGTCAGCTTCGACACCGACTGGTTGTACCCGACCGCCGAATCGCGCAGCATCGTCCACGCGCTCAACGCGGCGGGCGCGGCGGCCAGCTTCGTCGAGCTTTCAAGTCCTTATGGTCACGACGCCTTCCTGCTCGAATCGCCCGATCTCAACCGGGTGGTCGGCGGGTTCCTGAAAGCCGGGGCATGATAGCGACGCTCCGCCCCGATCTGGCGATCATCGCCGAGCAGGTCGCGCCGGGCACGCGCATCCTCGATGTCGGATGCGGCGACGGCGCGCTGATGGCGGCGCTGCGCGATACCAAGGGGGTCGATGCGCGCGGGCTGGAACTGGATCCCGGCAACGTCGCCGCCGCCGTGTCGCGGGGGCTGTCGGTGATCCAGGGCGATGCCGATGTCGATCTCGCCGACTATCCCGATGCCAGTTTCGACTTTGCGATCCTCAGCCAGACGTTGCAGACCGCGCGTCATCCGGACCTGGTGCTCGATCACCTGTTGCGGATCGGGAACCGCGCGTTCGTGTCGTTCCCCAATTTCGCGCACTGGCGCATCCGGCTGTCGCTGCTGTGGGGTGGCCGCATGCCGGTCACGCGGTTGCTGCCCGAGCAATGGTACGACACGCCCAACATCCACCATCTGACGATCGACGATTTCCGCGCGCATCTTGCCGCGCGGGGAATCGCGGTGGAGCGGGTCTGGTTCCTGTCGGGCGATCGGGGCACCAGCGCGGCGGCGGCCAACCTGCGCGCGGAACACGCTATTTTTCTGCTGCGGCGCACCACCGGGAACCATTGATCCAGATCAGCATTATTGTGCGATGATTGACCATCGATGAGCAAGATCGCCCTGATTGTCGAAGACGAGATCTTCGTCGCGCTCGATCTGGAGCGTATCCTCGTCGAGGCGGGCTATACGGTGGCGGGGATCGCCGCCGACAGCCAGGCGGCGATGGAGATCGGGCGCGCCTGCCAGATCGCGTTCGTCGACGTCAATCTGCGCGACGGGCCGACCGGGCCCGACATCGCCGCGCGGCTGGCGCGCGATCACGATGTGAAGGTCGTGTTCGTCACCGCCAACCCGGCGCAGATCGCGACCCCGCAGACCGCGCTAGGTTATGTG
>JALYTP010000239.1 GCA_030854225.1 Pseudomonadota bacterium | reverse complement strand
GCCGTGGCCTCGGTGGCAATATCACCGCATCGCTGCGCTCGATCGTCGGCGGCGAGATTCCCGAATATTCGCGCCTGGTCGAGGATGCGCGGCGCCACGCGATCGACCGGCTCGTCGCGAACGCCGCGCTGATGGGCGCCAATGCGGTGGTGATGATGCGCTTCGATTCGGGCGAGATCGCGCAGGCAATGAACGAAGTCGTCGCCTACGGCACCGCCGTCATCCTCGATCCCGCGCCCGAATGAGGCGGAAGGCCGCCGCCGCGGCGATGCTGATGATGGTCGCGGCCCCGCTTCGGGCCGGCCCGCCGTTCGACACCGATGATCCCGAACCGACCGACTTTCGCCACTGGGAGATGTATGGCTTCGCGACCGGAGCGCGTGCCGACGGTGCATTCGGCGGGGCAGCGGGGATCGATCTCAATTACGGGGCGTGGCGGGGCGTGCACTTACCGCCACGCTGCCGCTCGATTTCGTCCGCGGCCCCAAGCCGCGCACGGGTATTGGCGATGTCGAACTGGGGGTGAAATACCGCTTCTTCGCGGACGAGAAGGCGGGCGTACAGGTCTCGATCTTCCCGCGCGTCATCTTGCCGAATTCGGGCAGAACCTACGGCTCGGGCAGGACGGGGATGCTGCTTCCGGTCTGGGGGCAGAAGGATATCGGCAAATGGTCGCTGTTCGGCGGGGGCGGCTATGCGATCAATCCGGGCGCGGGCAATCGCGGCTATTGGCAGACCGGTGTCGCGCCGACCCGCGCGGTTTCCGACCGGCTCTCGGTCGGCGCGGAGGCGACGTATCACGGTCGCGATGTCGATGACGCCACGCCCGTTGCCACGCTCGGGATCGGCGGGATCTGGAAAATAAGGGGGCCGTTCTCGCTACTCGCATCGGCCGGACCGAGCTTTGCCGGGCGCCACGGAGAACGCTACCATGGCTATCTCGCGCTGGGGCTCAACTTTTGAAGGACGCACACATGACGACGGTCGAGCGCGGGTTGAGCAAGGTGCCGGCGGTGACGCTGGGGTTCTGGATCATCAAGATTCTCGCCACTACGCTCGGCGAGACCGGCGGCGATAGCGTGTCGATGACGCTAAACCTCGGCTATCTGGTCGGGACCGTGATCTTTCTGTCGGTGCTCATCGGTTTCGTCGCGTGGCAGATCGCGGCGAAGCGTTTCCACCCACTGCTTTATTGGGCGACGATCACCGCCTCGACCACCGCCGGCACCACGATGGCCGACTTCGCCGATCGTTCGCTCGGCATCGGCTATACCGGCGGCGCGGCATTGCTGTTCGCCTGTGTGCTCGGGCTGCTCGCGGCGTGGCGGCTTACGCTCGGTTCGGTCGATGTCGATACGGTGCGCTCGCCGAAGGTCGAGGCGTTCTACTGGGTGACGATCACCTTTTCGCAGACGCTCGGCACCGCGCTCGGCGATTGGGCGGCGGACGATGGCGGGCTGGGGTATCTGGGCGGTGCGCTGGTGTTCGGCGGCGCGCTCGCGGTCCTTGCCGCGCTGTATTACGCGACGAACGTCAGCCGCGTAATGCTGTTCTGGGCGGCGTTCATCCTGACGCGCCCGCTGGGTGCGACGGTCGGCGATTTTCTCGACAAGCCGCTCGATCATGGCGGGCTGGATTTCAGCCGCCCGATCGCCTCTGCGGTGCTTGCCGTCGCCATCCTCGCGCTGATCGCGATCCTGCCCCAGCGGGCGGGCGATCACCCCAAGGCGGCAACGCCATGATCTTGCGCAGCTTCACCCTCGTCGTCGTGGCGGTGCTGTTCACCGCGGCGTTGTTCTGGGCGATCGTCGATCCCGGCGTGTGGCCGATGGCGCTCGTCTCGGGTGCGTTCCTTGCCGGTATCGTGTTCGAGCGACGGCGCTACGGCGCGGCGCAGCATCGCCCGGTCGGCGGTGCCTGGCAGGAAACGGCCGAGCGCTTCATCGATGATGCCAGCGGTCGCCCGGTCACCGTGTGGTTCAACCCCGCCACGGGCGAACGCCGTTATGTCGATTCCGGGGGCGATGAAGGTCATTAATGCTACTGCGAACAGATCGCAATATAAAGACTTAACCATTCGCCTTTACGTCTTGCGACGAAGGGCCAAAACGCCTAAGCGCACGCCAATTCCGCCGCAGGCCCACTCCTGCCGCCAGCAAGAGGAAGACCCATGGCCCGCAAGAAGATCGCGCTGATCGGCTCCGGTAACATCGGCGGCACGCTCGCCCATCTCGCCGCGATGAAGGCGCTCGGCGACATCGTGTTGTTCGACGTGGTCGAGGGTGTGCCGCAGGGCAAGGCGCTCGATCTCAGCCAGTGCGGCCCGATCGACGGCTTCGACGTGAACATCAAGGGTTCGAACGACTACGCCGACATCAAGGGCGCCGACGTGATCATCGTCACCGCCGGTGTCGCGCGCAAGCCCGGCATGAGCCGCGACGATCTGCTCGGCATCAACCTCAAGGTGATGAAGGCGGTCGGCGAGGGGATCAGGAACAACGCACCCCACGCGTTCGTCATCTGCATCACCAACCCGCTCGATGCGATGGTGTGGGCGCTGCGCGAATTCTCCGGGCTCCCACACCACATGGTCGTCGGCATGGCGGGTGTGCTCGATTCGGCGCGGTTCAGCCATTTCATCGCCGACGAGTTCAAGGTCTCGGCCAAGGACGTCACCACCTTCGTGCTCGGCGGCCACGGCGACACGATGGTGCCGGTGGTGCAATATTCCACCGTCGCCGGCATCCCGGTCCCCGACCTCGTCAAGATGGGCAGATCGACGCAGGAGCGGATCGATGCGATCGTCAAGCGCACCCGCGGCGGCGGCGGCGAGATCGTCGCGCTGCTCGGCACCGGCTCGGCTTATTACGCGCCGGCGACCAGCGGCATCGCGATGGCCGAGGCGTATCTCGGCGACCAGAAGCGCGTCCTTCCTTGTGCGGCCTATGTCGAGGGCCAGTACGGCGTCGATGGCCTGTATGTCGGCGTCCCCTGCGTGATCGGCGCTGGCGGGGTGGAGCAGGTGATCGAGATCGCGCTGGACGAGGAGGCGAAAGGCAATCTCAAGGTGAGTGTGGACGCGGTCAAGGAATTGCTGGTGGCGTGCAGAGGAATCGACGGCTCGCTGAACTGAGGTGATTGAGCCAAGCGAACTTGAAGGGCAGCGCATCCTTGTTGGCGTGACCAGAGAGTTTGAAGACGGAAGTTACGAGCAAGAGCAATTTGCCGGAACGGCAAGTGTTGAAGATCGTGAAAACTACTGCTTGGTCGTGATCCGATGTGAAGACGGGCAAACAAGGCGATATCCTTTCGATGCCAGGTCACTCGAACGAGCACCGCCAGGCGAATATCGACTGAGAAGCACAGGGACGGTTGTCCATAACCCCGATTTTCTCATGACATGGACCGTATCGAAGGAATGAGCAGCGAATGAGCATCCTCGTCGACAAGAACACCAAGGTCATCACGCAAGGGATGACCGGCAACACCGGCAGCTTCCACACCCAGGCGGCGCTGGAATACGGCACACAGATGGTCGCGGGCGTGACCCCGGG
>JALYTP010000238.1 GCA_030854225.1 Pseudomonadota bacterium | reverse complement strand
CGGCGTGACGATCGGCGACGAAGTGTTCGTCGGCCCCAATGCCTGCTTCACCAACGACAAGGTGCCCCGCGCGAACAATCCCGACTGGACGGTGACCCCGACCCGGATCGAACGCGGCGCGAGCATCGGTGCCAACGCGACGATCGTGTGCGGTATCACCATCGGCGAATATGCGATGATCGCGGCGGGATCGGTGGTGACCAGGGATGTCGCGCCCTACGCGCTGATGATGGGCAATCCTGCCCGGCAGGTCGACACGGTCGACAAGGCGGGCAACCGCGTCGGAAAGACGGCATGAATACGCAAGACGATCCGGTCCGGCTGGGCATTATCGGGCTTGGGCGGATGGGCCAGAACCATTTGCGCGTTTCCTCGCTGCTCGCCGCGGCCGACCTGCGCTTCGTCTACGATCTCGACGCCGATCACGCGCGCGAGGTCGGCGCGCGCACGGGGGTGCCGGCGGCCCCCGATCTCGAGGCCGCGCTGCGCGAAGTCGATGCCGTCGTCATCGCCAGCCCGACCACGACGCACGACGCCTATATCCGTCAGGTCGCGGACCGGGTCGGCAATATCTTCGTCGAAAAGCCGGTCACGCAGGATCTCGCCAGTTCACGCGCGATCGAGGCGTTCGTCGCCGAGCACGGCCTCAACGTCCAGGTCGGCCTGATCGAACGTTTCAACCCCGCGGTCGATCAGATGAAGCGGCTGCTCGACGCGTCGCGACAGGTCGTCAGCGTCGATTTCACGCGCACCAACAAGATTTCGGCACGCATCACCGATGTCGATGTCGTCACCGACCTGATGATCCACGACATCGACCTGGCATTGTATCTCAATGGCCCGGTGGTCGATGTTGCGGCGCATGGTGTCGCCGAAGGCCCGATGGTCGATTATGCCGCCGCCTTGCTGACGCACGCGAACGGCCGGTTCTCGCGTATCCAGGCGAGCCGCATCACCGACAAGAAGATCCGCAGCATCCAGGCGACATGCAAGGATATGTTCGTCGATTGCGAGCTTCTGCGCAAGGAGATCACGATCAGCCGTCAGTCCGAGGTCGAGCAACGGCCAGGCGAACCCTATCGCATTTCGGCGCTGGAGGAGAAGATCGAGGTCCAGCCCCGCGAGGCGTTGCAGCTCGAGCTTCAGGCATTCCTCGGCTCGTGCCGTGGCGCGCGCAGCCCCGGCGCGCCGGGCGTGGGGGAAGGCGTTGCGGCGATGGCGGTATGCGACAGGGTATTGACGGCCATCCTGCATTGAACGGTGCGCCCCTGAAGATCGTTCACGTCATCCCGGCACTCACCAAAGGCGGTGCGGAAAAGGTCGTCGTCGATCTTGCCAATCAGGGTGCGCGGGCGGGGCACGACGTGACCGTCGTCGCCGGTTTCCCGGTCGATCCGGCGCTGATCCAGCACACTTTGCTGCCCGCCGTGACGCTAAAGTTCGTCGCTCCGGCGGGCCTCCCGAAGTTGCGGCCCTATTTGACGATCATACCCTGGCTGCTGCGCAACTGGTCGTGGCTGCGCCAGGCCGATATCGTGCATGCACATCTCACCTTCGCGTCGATCTTCGCCACTGCTGTACAGTGGACGCGGCGGATAACCGGCGGCACCGGGCCCAGAACGGTCGAGACCTTTCACGGCGTCGGCATGCCGATCCGCCCGAGCCAGCGCAGCCGCGCGGCACGCCTTGCGCAGGGACGCGATGGCTTCGTGCTGATGGCCGAGGACGCGTTCTGGGCGGATTTTGCGGCGAAGCACCCCCGCTTGCCGACAGCGGTCATTCCCAACGGCATCGATACCGATATGGCGCCGTATGACGAGGCGGAACGGATCGCCTATCGCCGCATGATCGGCATGCCGGATAGCGCGCGGGTGATCGGCACGATCGGGCGGTTGCGCGCCGAGCGCAATCCGTTCGCCACCGTGGCGGCCTTTGCCGAGGCGGCCAAACGGCTCCCCGACGACGTTCATTTCATCATCGGCGGCGATGGCCCGATGACCGATGCGGTGCGCGCCGAGGGCAATCGGCTGGGTTTGGGCGAACGACTCCATCTGCCGGGGCTGGTGATCGACCCGGCGCTCGCGATCGCGATCATGGACGTTTACGTCAGCATGAATGTCGGCGCGATCACCGGCATTGCCGGGCTGGAGGCCGCCGCCGCGGGCAAGCCGGTCATCGCGCTGCAGGCGAGGCCGGGCCATATCGCGACCGACGCCGACTGGATCTGGTCGAGCGAAGATCCGGCAGCGGTAGGCGCCGAGGCGGCGCGGTTGCTAGACGATCCGGCGGCGACATCCGCGCTCGGCGAATCTCAGCGTGCCCATGTCACCGCCCACCACAGCGCCGCGACCATGGCGCGCGCATATGAGGCGTTCTACCGGCGGATCGGCGCCTAGCGCGCAAACCGTGCGAGCAACTTCGCATATTCCGCCCGCTCGTGCGCATCGAGCTTATCGGGGTCGAGCATCTCGATCGCGCGCTGCCGTGCCGCTTGCCCCATCGACCGCGCATAATCGCGATCGTCGAGCATGCGCAGCGTGCTGTTGGCCAACGCGGCGACATCGCGAAACGGCACCAGCTCTCCCGTCACGCCGGTCGTGATCAGATCGCCTTGCCAGTCGAGATCATAGGCGACGATCGGCGCGCCGCCCAACGCGGATTCCGAAAGCGCGCGGCCGGTAAGCGGCGAGATCACCGCAGCCGCGTGGGGGTTGAGCTGCGACAGGGCGTGCTGGTTCTGGTTTCCCGCAAACACGATCCTTTCGCCCACGCCGAGGGTGTCGCCCAAGGCGCGTAGCTCGGCGCGCATGTCACCGTCACCGGCATAGAGCAGCTTGACGTCGTGCCCAGCCTCTACCACGGCGGCCAGCACACGGACGGCATCGTCAGGAAATTTCACCGCGCCCAGCCGGCCGATGCACAGCAGATATCTACCGGGTTCGACGCCCAGCCGCTCGAACAACGCGCGGTCCAGCGCGCGAGTGGCGGGATCCGCGAGATGCGCGGGCGCGAGCAGATTGCCGTAGCGAAAAATGGTCGTCCGCGCGGGATCCGCCCCGCCCGCCACGGCGAAAGCGATATTGTCCTGGTTCGGTGCCGCGACGAGGTCAGCGCGCGGCAAGACGAACCGCTCCACTCGTTTCTCGATCGCGCTGCTGCGAAAGAATTTGGGATAAAGCGGCCGCCCGGTATTTTCGCGCACCTTGTCGTTGTTGCCGTTGATGCGGATCAGCATCGGCACGCCGGTCAGGCGCGACAGCACGAGGCCGAACAACCCGAGATAGAGCGGATCACCCACGCGGATCACGCGCACGTCCTCTCGCCGGATCAATCGCCAAAGCGTGACGAATAATCCGATCTGGCTGAGCGCGAAATTGAGCGGGAAGAGCCAGGCGAGCCACCCAAAGCGGCCAATTTTGCCGTCGATGAAGGTGTGTCGCGGCGACAGCCTGTGCCACACCGGTGCCCCGTAACGCACAGCCCACCCCTCCGACGTCAACAGCGTCGCGAAAGGATGGACGCTCCATACATGTCGGAAGAATCCGTCGAGATCGCGGCATGTCACCGAAGACAGGGTGCCGCGTTCTTGCATCATCTCGAGCG
>JALYTP010000012.1 GCA_030854225.1 Pseudomonadota bacterium | reverse complement strand
CGCGCTCAGGCACAGCGCATAAGCGGTCAGCCGGGGCGCTTCGGCCCGGTCCCACACCCAGCGCAGGCCGATGATCGCCCCGGCGATCGCGGCGTAGGGCAGCATCTCCAGCCCGATGGTGAGCGATGCCGCGCTCGACAGGCCGACGATCGCCCCACCGCGCGCCATCCTGGGGTCGCACAGCCCGGCAACGGTGAGGCTCAGGAAGGCCAGTTGCCAACCGTGATGATCGATCCGGTCGGGCATGAACATCATCATCGTGACGGTCGAACACAGCAGCAGCACGATCGCGATCGGCCACGCGACCGGCGCGACCAGCCGCCGCACCGTCGCCGCGAGCTCGAGCATCGCGATGCCGAGCGGCAACAGCGGCGCGATGCCGCACGCCAGCCGCTCGGCTTCGGCGTTGCCGACAAAGGGGCGGAACAGCAGGATCAGGCCCGCAATCGGCAGGTCGACCAGCCGGCTCCAATGAATGTTGAACCCGTGCGGCGGGTTGATCCGGTAATTGCGCAGATCGTACCAGCCCTGGCCGTTCAGCAGGCCGCGCACCTGCATCAGGCGCATATTGTCGTCGGTATCGCCCAGCGTCAGCCACTGGATCGCGTTCCAGCGGTCGAACAGATAGAAGGCGGCGATGATCGCCCAGGCCACGAGGGTCAGCTTGATCCAGTCACGCTCGACATCGCGGCGCAGCTCGGCCACCCAGCGGGGAGTATCGGTCAACGGCGTTCGTCCTATTCCACTCCCGTGATTGTTCCTCTAGGGGCAGCGGCACCCCAAGGGCAAGGCACGCGTGACGGCAATCCTGCGACAGATCGATACATGGCGCGCCAACGGCACGCTCGGCCAACTGATCCGCTTCGGCGTGGTCGGGGTGGGCGTGACCTTGTTCTATTCGGCGGTCTATTGGCCGATCGCGACCTTCGGCAACCGCGCCTTCTATCTCGGCGACGGAGCGGAATGGCCGGCGATCGGCGGAATGATCGCGTTCGCGGCGGCGACCTTGATCGGTCGTATCGCGCACGGCCGGATCAGCTTTGCCGGGCATGGCACGCGCAGCCGCCGCACCGCGCACCGCTTCGTGATCGTGCAACTGATGGGCTTCGCACTCAACCAGGGGTTCATCTGGCTGCTGACCGGCCCGCTGGTGCACGGGCCGACCTGGTGGCCGCTGGTGCCGACCGTCGCGGTGACGCCGCTCGTCACCTTCTGGCTGCAACGCAACTGGGTATTCGCCTGATGGACATGTCGCATGGATAGGATCGTCTACGACCGGATGGCGGCGCACGATTCGACCCATTGGTGGTATCGCGCGCGCCGCGACATCCTCGCCGATTACCTGACCCGCGAGGGGCAGTTGCCGCCCGACGCGGGTATCCTGGAGATCGGCTGCGGCACCGGGCACAACCTGCCGATGCTGGCGCGGTTCGGCCAGGTCGAGGCGATCGAGATCGACCCTGCCGCGCGCGCCATCGCGAGCGAGCGGCTGGGCAGGCCGGTCGGCGCGGCGCCGCTCCCGCTGCTCCCCGATGTGCCGCGCGGCGCCTATGACCTGATCGCGGTGCTCGACGTGGTCGAGCATATCGCGGACGATGTCGGCGCGCTGAAGGCGATGGGCGATTGCCTGACGCCGGACGGCAAGATCCTCATCACCGTGCCCGCGCATCAATGGCTGTGGAGCGCGCACGATGTCGTCAACCACCATTACCGGCGCTATTCGAAAAAGACGCTGGCGGCGGCGCTCGCGAAGGCAGGGCTGACGCATAACGGGCTCAGTTATTTCAATTCATTGTTGTTCCCGCTCGCCGCCGCGGCGCGGATCGTCGGGCGGATGACGGGCAAGGACGACAGCGACGATTCACCGCCCCCGCCGTTGCTCAATGCCGCGTTCGAGGCGATCTTCCGGATGGAGCGTCACCTGGTCGGGCGCGTGCCCTTGTCGCCCGGCGTCTCGATCGTCACGCTGGCGTCGGTCGCGCCGAGATAGCCCAGCGTCGCGCGGCCCCGCACCGGCCCGGCGACATCGGCGACCAGATAGAGCGGGCGCTTCTTCGATTCGACGTATAGCCGCCCGAGATATTCGCCGATCATTCCCAGCACGAACATCTGCGCCGCGCTCAGCACGACGACGACCAGCATCGTCGAGGTCCAGCCCTGCACCGGCGACCCCTCGAAATAGCCCCAGGCGATATAGACCAGCAACAGCAGCGAAAACCCGGCGAGGATGACCGAGGCATGGCTCGCCCAGCGCAGTGGCGTGGTCGAAAAGCCGGTCACCGCGTCGAAGGCGAGGCGCAGCATCTTCGAGAACGGGTAATTCGTCTCGCCGGCATGCCGCTCGGCGCGGTCATAGGCGAACGGCACCTGCTTGAACCCGATCCACGCGACCATCCCGCGGATGAAGCGCGCCTGTTCGGGCAGCGACAGGAACGCGTCGAGCGCCCGCCTGCTCATCAGGCGGAAGTCGCCGGTATCGAGCGGGATCGGCGTGTCGGTCAGCCGGTCGAGCATGCGGTAGAACAGGGCGGCGCTCAACCGCTTGAACACCGTCTCGCCCGCGCGCTTGCGGCGCACGGCATAGACCACGTCGGCCCCGGTCTCGGCCATCGTCGCGCGCATCTCGGCAAGGAGTTCGGGCGGATCCTGCAGATCGGCGTCGATGATGAGGATCTGCGCGCCGTTGCACAGATCGAGCCCCGCCGTCAGCGCCAGTTGGTGGCCGTGATTGCGCGACAGGTTGATCGCGATGAGATGCGGATCGGCAGCGGCGAGGCGCTGCATCGCCGCCCAGCTGTCATCCTTCGACCCGTCGTTGATGAACAGGATTTCGTAATCGTCGCCGACGGCGGTGCGCGCTGCGCCGGAGACGCGCGCATGCAGGGTCTCGAGGCAGTCCGCCTCGTTATAGCACGGAACGACGATCGAGAGCGCGGGGCGGGTCATGGCAGCGGTGCATAGCGCCGCGCGCGGGCGCCGTCATCCGGCAGTTTCAGACGCGCTCCGCCACGCTCACCGTATCGGTCGCGCGCAGCGCCGCGATCAGGCGGCTGAGGTGCGTCAAATCGTGGACCTCGACATCGATCGTGTTGGCGTGAAAGACGGTGTCGCGGCTGTCGAGCCGCAGGTTGACGATATTGGCGCGCTGTTGCCCGATCACCGTCGCCAGGATGCCGAGCGCGCCGGGCTCGTTCTTGACCTGAACCGAGATGCGCGCGGTGCCGCCTTCGGCCTTGTCCCCCCATGACAGGTCGACCCAATCGGCATCGTCGCTGTCGGCGAGCATCGGGCAGTCGATGACATGTACCTCGATCCCCGCATCGGGGCGGCGCAGCCCGACGATGCGGTCGCCGGGCACCGGATGGCAGCAATCGGCAAGATCGAACGCCACGCCGGGGGTCAGGCCGCGGATCGAAATCGCGCTCGCCTGCGCGGGCATATCCTCCTTGGTCGCCGCCCCCGCCGCCGACCCCGGCATCAGCGCCTCCATCACCTCGGCATCGCCGAAGCGCCGCATGGCGATCGCCTCCATCAGGGCCGGCTCGTCGGCGATCTTGAGCCGCTTGATCGCCGCCGTGATCGCGTCCGGCCCGATCGGCGCGGGCAGCCGCGCGACGATATCGTCGTAGAGCTTGCGCCCGAGCTGATGGCGTTCCTCGCGTTCCTTCATCCGCAAATGGCGGCGGATCGCGGCCAGCGCCTTGCCGGTGATCGCGAAATTGAGCCAGCCGGGTTGGGGCTGCTGCGCCTTGGATTTGAGGATCTGCACCTGATCGCCGTTTTCGATCACGGTGCGCAAGGGGACGACACGGCCGTTGATCTTCGCACCCACCGTCTGATCGCCGAGATCGGTGTGGACGGCATAGGCGAAATCGATCGGCGTCGCGCCTTTGGGCAGCTGGTGCAATTCGCCCTTGGGCGAAAAGGCGAAGATGCGGTCCTGATACATCGCCATCTTGGTATGTTCGAGCAGCTCCTCGGGGCTGCCGGCATGGTCGAGGATCTCGATCAGGTCGCGGATCCAACTCACCTGCGTTTCGGGGCGGACCTTGTTCTGCTTGTATGCCCAGTGCGCGGCGAGGCCGAGTTCGGCCTCCTCGTGCATTTCCTGAGTGCGGATCTGGATTTCGACGCGGGTATTGTCGGCATGGATCACCGAGGTGTGGAGCGAGCGATAGCCGTTGCGCTTGGGGGTCGAGATGTAATCCTTGAACCGCCCCGGCACCATCGGCCAGCGACGGTGGATGACACCGAGCGCACGGTAGCAATCCTCCTCGCTCGCCACGATCGCGCGGAACGCCATGATATCGGAGAGCTGCTCGAAGCTGATGTGCCGCTCGGCCATCTTCTTCCAGATCGAATAGGGATGCTTCTCGCGCCCCGATATGTCCGCCTCCACGCCAGCGCGCGACAGCAGCAGTTTCAGCCCCGATCCTATCTTGGCGATGCGGTCCCCGCCGCCCGCCTTCAGCTGCTCCAGCCGCTTGGTCACCGAATCATAGGCTTCCGGTTCGAGCTGCGCGAAGGCGAGCGTTTGCATCTCCTTCATGAATTCATACATGCCGATCCGCTCGGCGAGCGGGGCGTAGATGTCCATCGTCTCGCGCGCGATACGCCGCCGTTTGTCCGGGTTGGCGATGTGGTGGAGCGTGCGCATGTTGTGCAGCCGGTCGGCCAGCTTGACCAGCAGCACGCGGATATCGTCCGACATGGCGAGCAGGAACTTGCGCAGGTTTTCGGCGGCGCGCTCGCTCTCGGTCTGCGCCTCGATCTTGGAGAGTTTGGTCACGCCGTCGACCAGCCGCGCGACCGCCGGGCCGAACGTCTTTTCGATCTGTTCGGGGGTGGCGACGGTATCCTCGACCGTATCGTGCAGGATCGCGGTGGCGATCGTCTCGTCGTCGAGATGCAGGTCGGTGAGGATACCCGCGACCTCGATCGGGTGGCTGAAATACGGATCGCCCGAAGCGCGTTTCTGGCTGCCATGCGCCTGCATCGAAAAGACATAGGCGCGGTTGAGCAGGGCCTCGTCGGCCTGGGGATCGTAGCTCAGCACCCGATCGATCAGTTCGTATTGGCGTAGCATCGCGGTGTGCAGGATGGCGGCATGGTGCGCCGCAATGCAACCTGTTTGACCGGCGCCGCCCAGAAAAAGCCCCTCCCGCTCGCGCGGAAGGGGCCAGGGTGCCTCACGGGGAGTGAGGGATTACTTCGCGCGGGCGTTGCACTTCGCCAGATCGGCGGGGGCAAAGGCGGTGCCGTCGGCCGAAAAACTGGTCAGCGCGCCAACCTCCTTGACCACCACTTCGCACATGATCCTGGCGCGTTCGGGCGACGCGGCGCCGACATACGCGCCGTCACGCCACGAAAAGACCGTCGAGCGCGCGATGAACGAGGTCTTGGCCGGCTGCGCGGTGGGCACCGCGACATAGCCCCCGGCGGGCTGCGCATTCGCGGCGAGCGGCGACAGGGCGGCGAGCGCGGCGACGGCAAAAGGGATGAAACGGGTCATGTCGGCCTCCGGAAAATCAAGTTGCGAATCGCCACTTAGACGTGTAGGTTTCCGGTTGCAACTAGAAACTAATATTTATTTTCGACCTTGCCACGAAATGCGTTACGCTACGTCAATTAGGTGAGGTGCCATGGGCGACAAACTGCGCGAGCCGTTGCGCGATCTGGTGGAATGCAGCTTGCCCGCGGCGCTGGAGGCGATGGGGGAACGCTGGTCGTTCATGATACTGCGCGCGGCCTTCAACGGCCTGCACCATTTCGAGGAATATCAGTCCGAACTGGGCATCGCGCGCAATATCCTGGCCAATCGGCTCGGCCGGCTGGTCGAGCACGGCATCCTGACGCGCACCGCGATGCCCGAGGACCGGCGCAAGATCCAGTATGAGCTGACCGAAAAGGGCATTGCGCTGCTGCCCACGATGCTGGCGCTCAGGCAATGGGGCGAACGCTGGGAAACCGGCGCCCCGGCGACCCCGGTGCTGGTCGATGCGCGCGACCGCCGGCCGATCGCGCCGATCGCGGTGCGTGCGTGGGACGGCCGGGTGCTGACCTGGCACGATCTGTTATGGGCGCTGCCGGGCGATGTCGCGCGCGAACCCGAACTGCGCGCCGCCGAATAGGTCTATAGCAGCAACCGCACCCCGACGATCGCCAGTACCGCGGCGAGGATGGGGCTCAGCACCCGGTCCGGCGTGCGCGTGGCGAGCAGGCTGCCGATGATGATCCCCGGCACCGACCCGATCAAGAGCGACAGCAATAGCCCGAAATCGACCGATCCCAGCATCCAGTGCCCGAGCCCGGCGAGCAGGGTGAGCGGCACGGCGTGCGCGATGTCCGACCCGACCAGCCGGCTGATCGGGGCCTGCGGGTACAGCACCAGCAACGCGGTCATGCCGAGCGCGCCCGCGCCGACCGAGGTCAGCGATACGAGCACCCCGAGCAGCACCCCGAGCATGACCGTCAGCCCGACCAGCCGCCGCTCGCTCATCGCCGCGAAGCGCGGGCGCAGCCGCTCGACGATCCGCGCGCGGAACAAGGTGCCGATCGCGGTCAGCGTCAGCGTCACGCCCAGCACGCCGTTGATCGCGCGGTTGACGTCCTCGGCATTCTTGATCGCATAACCGAGCGCGAGCAACGTCAGGATCGTCGCCGGCACGCTGCCGATCGCGAGCCGCCGCACCACGCGCCAGTCGACCGTGCCGCGCCAGCCGTGCACCGTCGTCCCGACCGTCTTGGTCGCCGCTGCATAGAGCAGGTCGGTGCCGACCGCGGTCGTCGGGTGGAACCCGAAGACGAGCACCAGCAGCGGCGTCATCAACGATCCGCCGCCCACCCCGGTCAGCCCCACCAGCACGCCGACGAGCAACCCGGCGACCGAATATATCAGGTTGACGGCGGTCATCGCGCGATCGGATGCGGGGCCACGCTCAGCCGGCCTTGGCGGGCGTGTTGACGCCCATCGATTGCAGATAGCGCTTCACGTTGCGCGCCGCCTGGCGGAGCCGTTGTTCGTTCTCGACCATCGCGATCCGCACGAACCCCTCTCCGTTTTCGCCATACCCCACCCCTGGCGCAACCGCGACGTGAGCGCTTGTCAGCAATTGTTTGCTGAACTCAAGGCTTCCTAGGTGCGCCAGCGCGGGGGGGAGCGGCGCCCAGGCGAACATGCTGGCGCGCGGGGACGGGATGTCCCACCCCGCGCGGCCGAAGCTTTCGACCAGCACGTCGCGGCGCTTGTGATAGAGCTGGCGGTTGGCCTCGACGATATCCTGCGGGCCGTTGAGCGCGGCGCAGGCGGCGGCCTGGATCGGGGTGAAGGCGCCGTAATCGAGATACGATTTCACCCGCGTCATCGCCGCGATCAGCTTCCTGTTGCCGACCGCGAAGCCCATCCGCCATCCGGCCATCGAATAGGTCTTGGACAGCGAGGTGAACTCGATCGCGATGTCCTTCGCGCCCTTGACCTGAAGGATCGAGACGGTCGGGTGGCCGTCATAATACAGCTCTGAATAAGCGAGATCGGAGATGATCCACACCTCGTTTTCCTTCGCCCAGGCGACGAGCCGTTCGTAGAACGCGAGGTCGACCGTCTCGGCGGTGGGGTTGGACGGATAGTTGACGACGAGGATCGACGGACGCGGCACGGTGAAGGCGATCGCGCGCTCGAGACTCTCGAAATAAGCTTCGTCGGGGGTGGTCGGCACCGCGCGGATCGTCGCCCCGGCGATGATGAAGCCGAAGGTGTGGATTGGATAGGACGGGTTGGGCGCCAGCACGACATCGCCCGGCGCGGTGATCGCGGTGGCGAGGCTGGCGAGCCCTTCCTTGGATCCCATCGTGACGACCACTTCGGTTTCGGGATCGACCTCGACCCCGAAGCGCCGCCCGTAATAATTGGCCTGCGCGCGCCGGAGCCCGGGGATGCCCTTCGATTGCGAATAACCGTGCGCATCCGGCTTGCGCGCGACTTCGACCAGCTTCTCGATCACGTGCGGCGGCGGGGGCAGATCGGGATTGCCCATGCCGAGATCGATGATGTCCTCACCGCCCGCGCGCGCCGCCGCCCGCATGCCGTTGACTTCGGCGATGACATATGGCGGCAGGCGCTTGATGCGGTAGAAATCGTCGGACATGCGTTTCCCTCGGGCGTGCGGGCATAGTATGACATGCGCGCGCATCTGCGAATAGCGGGCGCCTGCAAGACGGGTCGAGAGGATGAAGATGGCCGACCAAGCGACGCCGCCAAGTCTGGGCGACCTCCAGCACTGGACCTGGGTGTTGGGCCGCGCGCAGCAGATGATGATGGAGCACGGGCTGGGCGGGGCGCACGGCATGCCCGCCAATATGGCCGCCGCCATGCCGGTCGTGCCGGGGTTCAACGATCCCGCGACGATCCAGCGTGCGCAGGATTTCTGGGCCGACGGCGTCAAGCTGTGGGAACGGATGCTCGATCCGGCCAAGGCGCCGGCACCTGCCGAGGAAGCGCCCGACCGTGCGCGCGACAAGCGTTTCAAGGATCCGGCGTGGCGCGAAAACCCGGTGTTCGACTGGATCCGCCAGAGTTATTTCCTGATCTCCGATTATCTCCTCGGCGGCGTCGACGCGCTGGAAGGGATCGAGCCCAAGCAGAAGGAGCAGCTCCGCTTCGCCATGCGCGGCTTCGTCGATGCGATGAGCCCGTCCAATTTTCCCGCGACCAACCCGCAGGTGCTCGAAAAGACGATCGAGAGCGGTGGCGAGAATCTGCTCAAGGGCCTGCAGAACATGCTCGCCGATCTGCAAAAGGGCCAGCTGACGCACACCGATCCGCAAGCCTTCGAGGTGGGGCGCAACCTCGCGACCACGCCGGGCAAGGTAATCCACCGCACGCCGCTGTACGAACTGATCCAGTACAAACCGGTGACCGAGAACGTGCTCGCCGTCCCGCTCGTTATCTTCCCGCCGTGGATCAACCGTTTCTACATCCTCGACCTCACCCCGGAAAAGAGCTTCATCCGCTGGTGCGTCGATCAGGGCATCACCGTGTTCATGGTGTCGTGGAAATCGGCCGATGCCTCGATGGCTGATGTCGTGTGGGACGATTACATCGCCGCGCAGATCGACGCGGTCGATACGGTGCGCAATGCGCTCGAGGTGCCGGGGGTGCACGCGATCGGCTATTGCGTCGCGGGCACGACGCTCGCCGCCACGCTCGCGGTGCTGGCGGCGCGGGGCGAAGCCGACAAGGTCAGGAGCGCGACGTTCTTCACCGCGCAGGTCGATTTCGAGACGGCGGGCGAATTGCTCCATTTCATCGACGACGACCAACTCGCGATGGTCAAATCGCTGTCGCCGGATGGCTATCTCGACGGGCGCTACATGGCGCTGACCTTCAACCTGTTGCGCGGACGTGACCTGATCTGGAACTACGTCACCAACAATTATCTGCTCGGGCAGGATTACGCGCCGTTCGATCTGCTCCACTGGAACGGCGACACGACCAACCTGCCGGCCAGATGGCACCAGAGCTACCTCACCGATCTCTACCGCGACAATCTGCTCGCCAAGCCCGGCGCGCTGTCGGCTGGCGGGACGCCGATCGATCTCGGTGTCGTCAGGACGCCGTCCTATGTGCAGGCGGGCCGCGAGGACCATATCGCGCCGGCCGAAAGCGTGTGGAAGATCACCGGGCATTTTGCCGGGCCGATCCGCTTCGTGCTCGCCGGATCGGGGCATATCGCCGGGGTGGTCAACCCGCCCGCGCAGGGGAAATATCAATATTGGCTCAACCCCGCGCCGGTAACGACGCTGGCCGAGTTCGTCGCCGGTGCGACCGAGACCAAGGGGAGCTGGTGGCCCGACTGGCTCGACTGGTTGCAGAGCCACGATGCGGCGCAAGTGCCGGCGAAGCACGCGCGCAAGCCCGGCAAGGGCAAGGCGGCGGCGATCGAGCCCGCGCCGGGGAGTTACGTCAAGGCTCGTTGAGCACCTCCGGAGCGATTATGCTGCATTGCAACAAAACTCTTGCGCTTTGCGTAAACGCGTTTATATTGCAGTGCAGCATCTAACCGCAGGAGGCCACGATGGCCAACAAGACGCACAACATTCGGCGAGCCCAAAAAGCGGCTGCCCCGGTCACCACGAAGGCGCCCCCGGCCACGCCCGTCGCCACGCCAGCGGCGAAGGCTGCGATCGCACAAACGCCTGCCGTCAAGACGCCCGAAGCGGCGCCCGCTGCGCCGGTCTGGCCGATCGCCGAAGCGGCCCACCCCGTTATCGAGACCCCCGTTACCGAGAATATCGTCGAAACCATCCCGGCGGCGCTCACGCCCGCCGCCATCAAGAAGGAAGTAACCACCATGGAAACCACGTTGAAGAACGCCGCCGACACCGCCGCCAACAAGGCGCAGGCCTTTTTCGCCGACGCCAATGATCGCACCAAGGCGACCTGGGAAAAGAGCCAGAAGGCGTTCGAGGACATGACCTCGTTCGGCAAGGGCAACGTCGAAGCGCTGGTCGAATCGGGCAAGATCGCCGCCAAGGGCATCGAAGCCATGGGCCAGGACGCCGCGGAATACAGCCGCAAGTCGTTCGAGAGCGCGACCGCCGCACTCAAGAGCTTCTCGTCGGTCAAATCGCCGACCGATCTGTTCAAGCTGCACAGCGATTACATGCGCGCGTCGTTCGACTCGCTCGTCGCCGAGACGTCGAAGTCGACCGAAGCGATGCTGAAGCTGGCCGGCGAGGTCGCCCAGCCGATCTCGAACCGCGTCGCGGTCGCCGTCGAGAAGGTCAAGGTCGCCGCGTAACGCGACCGACGCTCGTGAATTGAAGGAGGGCGGCCCTATGGGGTCGCCCTTTTTCGTGACACAGGCCTTGCCCTCACCGTGCGCCGTGCCATATTTTCGGAACTCCATGATCGACCGCACCCACATCACGGCGATGGCCGAACGCCGCGAGGATGACGGCGAGGGCACCGGAACGGGCCTTGCCACGCGCACGCGCGCCAAGACCAAGAAGCCCACGCCGTACCGCGTGCTGCTGCTCAACGACGATTACACGCCGATGGAATTCGTCGTGCTGGTGCTGCAACGCTTCTTCCGCATGGACATGGAGGCCGCGACGCGCGTGATGCTCCACGTCCACCAGAAGGGCGTCGGGGTGTGCGGCGTGTTCAGCTACGAGGTCGCCGAAACCAAGGTCACGCAAGTGATGGATTTCGCGCGCCAGAACCAGCACCCGCTGCAATGCACGCTGGAAAAGGCCTGAAGCTCTACCGCGCCTCGGGTAACCAGCCCAGATCCAGCCCGGCATAGCGATCGATGAAATTGGCCGCGCGGGCCAGCGCGCGTTCGTCGGTGAAGGTGACGCGGCCATTTTCGCGCGCGATCATCCCGTCATCCTCCAGTTGGCGCAGCATGCGGTTGACGTGCACCGCGGTCAGCCCGGTGGCGTCGCCGATCTCCTCCTGCGTGAGGCCGAGGGTGAAGCTGTCGCCGACGGTCTTGTCGAGCACGCGCATGCGGTTGCGCATCTCGATCAGGATCGCGGCGACCCGCGCCTTGGCCGAGGTACGGCCGAGCGCGGCGAGCCGGTCGGTCAGCGCGGTACGCTCGATCTGGTTGTAGACGATCACCAGTGCCGCGATGCGCGGATGCTCGGCGATCAGCGTGCTGAACGCGTGGCGCTCGAACGGGCAAACGGTGCATTCGCCCAGCGCCGTGATCGTCTCCGCCGCCTCGCGGTAGACGAGCGCCGACACCGCGAGCATGTCGCCGGGAAAATGGAAGCGCAGGATCTGCCGGCTGCCGTCGTCGAGCAGCACCGAGCTCATCATGATGCCCTTTTTGAGGATGAACAGTTCGTTCGCGCGGTCGTTCTCGCGTTGCAGCGACGCACCGCGCCGCAAGGTGCGCTCGCGCTCCTCCAGCCGCAGCAGCGAGGCATGCTCGCCCTGCGTCAATGTGACTATGTCGCCCAATCGTTCGGCGAAACAACTGCCTGACACTTGTGGTTACACCCCTCACGCCCCGGACCGCTACAGAGCAGGGGCGGGCGCCGCCCGCATTAAAGTCGATCAAGCATTGTTACGGTTGCGCAAAAAAGGCCACCGGTTCGCGCCTTTCGCATCGCGGCGCTTCGCTCTATCACGCGGCGATGGACCGTATCCTCATTCGTGGCGGCAACCGCCTGTCGGGCAGGCTGCCCATTTCGGGCGCGAAGAATTCCGCGCTCACGCTGATGCCCTGCGCGCTCCTGACCGAGGAGCCGGTGACGCTGCGCAACCTGCCGCGCCTCGCCGATGTCGACAGTTTCGGGCATCTGCTCAACCAGCTTGGCGCCTCGACCCAGATCGAGGGCGCGCGACCGGAGGATTTCGGCCGCGTGATGACGATCCGCGCCGGCAAGCTGAGCGCGACCGAGGCGCCGTATGACATCGTGCGCAAGATGCGCGCCTCGATCCTGGTGCTCGGCGCGCTGATCGGGCGCGCGGGGGAGGCGACGGTATCGCTGCCCGGCGGGTGCGCGATCGGCAACCGACCGATCGACCTGCATCTGAAGGCGCTCGAGGCGATCGGCGCCAGCCTCGAAACCGCAGCCGGCTACGTCAAGGCGAAGGCGCCGGGCGGGCGGCTGTCGGGCGGCAATTATACCTTCCCGATCGTGTCGGTCGGCGCGACCGAGAACGTCGTGATGGCGGCGGTGACGGCGAAGGGCGGCAGCCGGATCGAGAAC
>JALYTP010000237.1 GCA_030854225.1 Pseudomonadota bacterium | reverse complement strand
GAAGAAGATGCGCCCGAAATGATCGCGGCCGGGGAACACTTCGGCCTGGTGCGGCAGGTTGGCGCCGCCCGAATCGACGAGGTAGATGCACGGCAGGCAATTCTGTTCGGCGATCTCCTGCGCGCGCAGGTGCTTCTTCACCGTCATCGGATAATAGGTGCCGCCCTTCACCGTCGCGTCGTTGCACACGATCATGCACTGGCGGCCCGAGACTCGGCCGATCCCGGCGATCATCCCCGCGCCGGGCACTTCGCGATCGTACAGGTCACAGGCGGCGAGCTGGCCGATCTCCAGGAAGGGCGAGCCCGGATCGAGCAGGCGCTCTACCCGGTCACGCGGGAGCAGCTTGCCGCGCGCGGTGTGGCGATCGCGGCTTTTCTCATTGCCGCCCAGCGCCGCCACGGCGACATCGACGCGCAGGCGCTCGGCCAGTGCGCGGTTGTGTGCGGCGTTGGCGCGAAAGGTTTCGCTGTCGGGGGAAAGTCGGGTGTCGAGGACGGGCGCGCTCATGCCCTCTGCCTAGCGGCGCGATCGCGCCAAGGGAAGCCGCTGGAACCGCGCGGCATGATGGTGTAGCCGATCGGTCATACACCATAAGAAGAGGGTCCCCGATGAAGCGCGCCGTTATCGCCGCCATGTTGCTCGCCACCACCGCAGGAGGAACCGCCGTCTGGCAATCCGCGGCCTTTGCCCAGAGCGCGAAGGAATCGGGGGTCGACCAGACGCTGATCGACAAGACCGCCAACCCCGGCGACGATTTCAACGCCTATGCCAGTGGCGTGTGGCTCAAGACCGCCGAAATCCCGGCCGACCGCTCATCGATCGGGGTGGGATACGACGTGTCGAAGGTCGCCGAGGCGCGCAATGCCGCGATCATCAAGAATGCCGGCGCGGCGAAGGGTACGCCCGGCACCGATCTGCAACGCATCGCCGATTATTACGCCGCCTATAACGATACCGCCGCGATCGACGCGCGCGGGCTGGCGCCGGTGCGCGCCGATCTGGCCAAGATTGCGGGCGTGCACGACAAAGCCGCGCTGTCGGCGATGATCGGGGCGACCCTGCGCGCCGATACCGATCCGTTCAACCTCAACAATTACGCCTCGACCCACGATCTGTTCGGGGTGTTCGTCAGCCAGAACCTCAACCATCCGAGCGTCAACACGCCGTATCTGATGCAGGGTGGGCTCGGCTTGCCGGACCGCGATTACTACCTTTCCGACACCAGGGAGATGGTGGGCCTGCGCACCGCGTACCGTGCCTATCTGACGCAGGTCTTCACCCTCGCGGGGATGAGCGATCCCGACGCGCGGGCCGGGCGGGTGTTCGACCTGGAGATGAAGATTGCCGCCGCGCAGACCCCGATCATCACCGCGCAGAACGCGCGCAACGGTGACAATACCTGGAGCCGCGCCGACTTCGCGACCAAGGCACCGGGGATCGATTGGGCGGCGTTCTGGGATGCGGCCGGCATGCCGCACCAGCAGGATTTCATCGTCTGGAACCCCGAGACGACGACGAAGCTCGCCGCGCTTGTCGCGAGCGAGCCGATCGACGCGTGGCGCGACTGGCTCGCCTTCCACCACCTCAACGATTTGACGAGCGTGCTGCCCAGCGCGTTCGACGACGCCTCGTTCGCGTTTTACGGCAAGGAACTGAACGGCACGCCGGCGCAGCAATCGCGCGACAAGCGTTCGATCGGCGCGGTCAACGCGGCACTCGGCGATCCGGTCGGGCGGATCTATGCCGCGAAATACTTCCCGCCCTCGTCCAAGGCGGCGATCACGGCGATGGCGAAGAATATCGTCGCGGCGTTCGACAAGCGCATCGCCGCACTCGACTGGATGGCACCCGCGACCAAGGCCGAGGCGCGGCGCAAGCTCGCCGTGCTGAAGGTCGGCATCGGCTATCCCGATACGTGGCGCGCGTTTCCGATGTTCGCGGTCCGGGCCGACGATCCGGTCGGCAATCTGGAACGCGCGCGCCTGTCGGCCTATCGCTACCAGATCGGCAAGCTGGGCAAGGCGCCCGATCGCAGCGAGTGGTGGATGACGCCGCAGACGGTGAACGCGGTCAACCTGCCGTTGCAGAACGCGCTCAACTTCCCCGCCGCGATCCTGCAGGCGCCGTATTTCGACGCGAAAGCCGATTCCGCCGCCAATTACGGCGCGATCGGCGCGATCATCGGCCACGAGATCAGCCACAGCTTCGACAATACCGGCGCGGAATTCGACGCGCAGGGCAAGCTCGAAAACTGGTGGACGCCGGCGGATCTCGCGCACTTCAAGGCGGCCACGCAACAATTGGTCAAGCAGTACGACGCCTACCAACCGTTTCCCGGCGTGCGCTTGAACGGCCAGCAGGAACTGGGCGAGAACATCGCCGACGTATCGGGCCTGACCGTCGCCTATCTCGCCTATCACAAGTCGCTCGATGGCAAGCCAGCGCCGGTGATCGACGGTCTCAGCGGCGACCAGCGTTTCTTCCTCGCCTTCGGGCAGGCGTGGCGCAACAAGACCCGCGAAGCCGCGTTGCGCCAGCAATTGGCCACCGACGTGCACGCGCCGGCGCATTTCCGCGCGCAGACCGTGCGCAACGTCGATGCGTGGTATCCGGCAATGTCGGTGCAGCCCGGCGACAAGCTGTACCTGGCGCCGAAGGACCGGGTGAAAATCTGGTAACTGAGCCGGTATCGCTTTTCGCAGGATGAACGCGCGCCGTCGCCAAGGCGCGGGGACGGCTGCGCGGTGATCGCGGCCATGCTACGGTTCGCATCCCGCCTTTGATCCGTCTTACAGGGAGAAACATCGATGCTCGCGAAACTTTTGTTGCCCGCCGTGTTGCTCGCGATTGCCGGCGCCGCCAGCGCCCAAACCAGCACCACTACGACCACGACAGCCCCCGCCACCAAGACCACCAGCAAGTCGACCGCACCCGCGTTGACGGCCGAACAGAAAGCCGCGCTGGTCAAGATGAACCAGTTGGCGGCGCAGAACGCGCAACGCGTCGCGACAATGGTCGATCAGGGCAAAGCCGGCGATGTGTGGGATACCTCTTCCAGCACCGCCAAGCAAGCCGTGACCCGCGACGCCTTCGTCAAGGCGACCACCGCCGACCGCGCCAAGCTTGGCAACGTCACGTCGCGCAAGGTCGTGCGCGTCACCCACACCTTTTCCAAGGGCGACGCCAAGCTGCCGGCCGGTGCCTACACCAATGTCGTTTTCGCCACCCAGTTCAGTAACAACAAGCAGCCGGTGCGCGAACTGGTCTCGTTCCACCTCGACAACGACAAACAGTGGCGCGTGTCCGGTTACACCGTTCACTGATCGCTTCTTCGACGAGTTCCACACGCGCCACGCCATCGCGGCGCGTGTTGTTTCAGGCGATCCCCAGCCCCGCAATCGCGTCGTTGACGGCTGCATCGAAACCCGCCAGCCGCGCGAATGCGCGGCCGCGCTGGGCATAATCTCGGAACTGGTCGAAACTTGGCGCGCCGGGCGATAGCAGGATCACGCCGCCCGGCGGCGTCAACCCGCGCGCGCGCGCGATGGCCGCGGCGAGATCGTCGACGCGTTCGATATGCGCGGGTACGGCGGCTGCTCCCAAGGCTTCAAC
>JALYTP010000236.1 GCA_030854225.1 Pseudomonadota bacterium | reverse complement strand
GGTAGAGCGTCTGAAAGAAGAACACGAAGGCGGGGATCAGCATCCGCTCCGCAACGGTGTCGCAGCGCAATTTCGCCATCAGCGAAACCAGCACCAATTGCCGCCCCTCCGCGCGCGCCACCAGTGAGCGCAGCGTATCGGGGGCATGCGCGATATCGGCATCGGTCAGCCACAGATAGGTCGGCGCGCCCGCCGCTTCGATGCCTTGCGAAACCGCCCATAATTTGCCCGTCCAGCCGGCGGCTAGCGGTTTGCCGGGCAGAATCGTCAAGCCATCCGCGCCGATGCTTCGCGCCGTTGCGGCGGTGCCGTCGCTGCTATTGTCATCGACCAATATGATGCGGAAGTCGCCGGGATAATCCTGCGCCGCCAGGCTGCCGATCGATGCGGCGATCACATCCGCCTCGTCGCGCGCCGGGACGATCGCCACGACATTGGGCCATGCCGGCGGGTCGCCGGGAATACCCACCGTGTCCCGCTCGCGCGCCAGCCAGAAGCCGCCGTTTCCGAACAGCAGCCCCAGCCAAATGGCTAGCGCCAACGCCGCAATGCCGAGCGATATCATCGGATCAGGCCCGTCTGCCTGAACCATGCAATGGCATCGACCAGCGCCTCCGCCCAAGGCCGCGCGCGATACCCCAGCTCACTTTCCGCCTTGGCCGAGGAAAAGAACATATGGTGCGCCGCCATTTTGAGCGAATCCACCGTCAGGAACGGCTCCTTTCCCGTGATCCGCGCCAGCACCTCATTGGCATAGGCAAGCGGGAAAAGCGGGCGGCGCGGGATCGCGAACATGGGCGGACGGTGCCCCATTCGATGCGCGATTTCGGCGAGCATCGCGCCGAGGTCGACGTCCTGTCCGCCAAGAATGTAGCGCTCGCCGATCCGCCCGCGTTCGAGCGCCAGTACATGTCCCTCGGCCACATCGTCGACGTGGACGAGGTTCAGCCCGCTATCGAGATAGGCCGGCATCTTGCCGTTCGCCGCCTCCACGATGATCCTGCCGGTGGGTGTCGGCCGCACATCGCGCGGGCCGATCGGGGTCGACGGGTTGACGATCACCGCGGGCAGCCCGTCGGCGACCATCGCCTCGACCAGCCGTTCCGCCACGACCTTGCTGCGCTTGTACGCCCCGATCGCCTCCGCCGCCGCCGCCGGGCGAGTCTCGTCCGCCGGTCCGTCAGGGTCGGGCTTCAGCGTCGCGACGCTGCTGGTGTAAACGATCCGCTCGACGCCCGCTTTGCGCGCCGCCTCCATCACCGTCCGGGTGCTGGCAAGATTGTTCCGCACGATCTCTTCGCGATCGGGCGCCCAGATGCGATAGTCGGCGGCGACGTGGAACACATAGCGCGCGCCCGTCATCGCGCGCGCCACCGCCTCGGGATCACGCGCGTCGCCCTCTGCCAGCGTGCCGGGAAAATCGGTCAGGTTGGCGCGCGAACTCGACGCGCGGACCATGCCGCGCACCGCCAACCCGCGCGCCGCCAGCGATCGCGCCACGGCCGAGCCGACAAAGCCCGAAACCCCCGTTACGAGCGCGACATCAGGACCATCCTTCATCACGCGCGCTCTACACAGGACGCACATCGGGCGATAGGGAGGCGGGATGACCGCTGCGCCCCTTTTCTTTGCCATTGCGGGCTGGATATTGGTCGCGATGGCGGCGCTTGGCTCGCTCTATACGCTGGTGGCGGCGATCGTCGTGGGAAGGTTTTTCGCGTTGCGGTCGCCGGCGCCCCGACGCAACGACGCGGTGACCCTGCTCAAGCCGCTCCACGGCGCGGAGCCACGCCTGCTCGATAATCTGTCGACCTTCCTCGCGCTCGATCATGACGGGCCGGTGCAACTGCTGCTCGGCGTGCAACGGCGTGACGACCCGGCGATCGCGGTGGTCGATGCGCTTCGCACGCGCTTTCCCGCCGCGCACATCGATCTTGTGATCGACACCCGAATTCACGGCGCCAATGGAAAGATCGGCAACCTGATCAACATGGCGCCGCATATCGCGCATCCATTGCTCGTGCTCAGCGATAGCGATATCGCGGTCGAGCCCGATTATCTCGCGCAAATCCTGGCTGCGCTGGGTGCACCGGGCACGGGAGCGGTGACCTGCCTGTATCGCGGGCGCGGCGATGCAGGGTTCTGGTCGTGCTTTGGGGCGGCGGGGCTCGATTGGCACATGCTGCCGGATATGGTGTTCGGGATCAGCACCGGGATGGCGACGCCGTGCATGGGATCGACGATCGCCCTCAAGGCCGAAACGCTCGCGATGATCGGCGGGCTCGAACGGTTTGCCGATACCCTCGCTGACGATTATGCGATCGGCCAGGCTATCGTTGCGCAAGGGCTGCATCTGGCGGTTCCGCCGATGCTCGTCACCCATGCGAGCGCGGATGCCAGCCTGGCTGCCTTGTGGCGCCACGAGGTTCGTTGGGGCGCGACGATTTTTGGGGTCGAGCGAGCCGGCTATGCCGCGGCGGTGATCGCCATGCCGCTGCCGCTCGCGCTGCTCGCCATGCCGTTCCATCCGGTCTACGGCGCGGTGGCGGTGGTCGCGGCCTGGGCGGTCCGTACGATCCTCGCGCTCGTGATTGGGCGCGTTACCAACTCCAGCCCGATCTCTCTGGCATTGCTGCCGGCGCGCGATTGTTTCACCTTCGCTGGCTTCATTGCCAGCTTCTTCTCGACATCGGTTGATTGGCGCGGCAGTCGTCTTAAAATGAAACGCGATGGCCGGATCGCGGCAGACCCGGAGATTTCCGCATGACGTTGCGCACCTTGTTCGTGCAGGCACCCTCGTTCGATGGATATGATGGCGGCGCGGGCGCGCGTTATCAGATGAAGCGCGAGGTGCGCTCGTTCTGGTATCCCACCTGGCTCGCGCAGCCCGCCGCGCTGGTCGAGGGATCGCGCCTGATCGACGCGCCCGCGCACGATCAGAGCTGGGACGACATCAAGCACGAGGTCGACGACAAGGATCTCGTCATCCTCCACACCTCCACGCCGAGTTTCCGGCAGGACATTCACACGGCCGAGCTGATCAAGCAGCGTAACCCGAACGCGATGATCGGGCTGATCGGCGCCAAGGTCGCGGTCGAGACGCAGAAGTCGCTCGAGGCGTCGACGGCGATCGATTTCGTCTGCCGCAACGAATTCGACTTCACCATCCTCGACGTCGCAAACGGCATGCCGCTCGCCGAAGTCGACGGCATCTCATGGCGCAACCCGGCCGGCGAGATCGTCCACAACAAAGACCGCGCGGTCATCGAGGATATGGATTCGCTGCCGTTCGTCTCCCCGATCTACAAGCGCGACCTCACGATCGAGAAGTATTTCGGGGGCTATCTGCTCCATCCTTATGTCAGCTTCTACACCGGGCGCGGGTGCAAGAGCCGTTGCACCTTCTGCCTGTGGCCGCAGACCGTGGGCGGGCACAATTACCGCACGCGCTCGATCGCGCATGTCATCGAAGAGGTGAAATACGTCCAGCGCGAGATGCCGCAAGTGAAGGAGATTTTCTTCGACGACGACACGCTGACCGACAACCGCCCGCGCGTCGAGGAACTGGCGCGCGAGCTGGGCAAACTCGGCGTCACCTGGTCGTGCAACGCCAAGGCC
>JALYTP010000011.1 GCA_030854225.1 Pseudomonadota bacterium | reverse complement strand
GACGTGACCCCGCTGATGGACATCCTCCAGCCGTTCCAGATCCTCAAGATGGACCGCAAGCGCGGCAATATCGTCGTATCGCGTCGCGCGATCCTGGAAGAAACCCGCGCCGAACAGCGTTCGGGGCTGATCCTGTCGCTCGCCGAAGGCCAGATCATCGAAGGCGTGGTCAAGAATATCACCGATTACGGTGCGTTCGTCGATCTCGGCGGGATCGACGGCCTGCTCCACGTCACCGATCTCAGCTACAAGCGCGTCGGCCATCCGAGCGAAGTGCTGAACATCAGCGACACCGTGAAGGTCCAGATAATCCGGATCAACAAGGATACGCAGCGTATCTCCCTCGGCATGAAACAACTCGAAAGCGATCCGTGGGAGGGCGCCGCTGCCAAGTATCCGGTCGGCGCCAAGCTGTCGGGCCGCGTGACGAACATCACCGAATATGGCGCGTTCGTCGAGCTGGAGCCTGGCATCGAGGGCCTTGTCCATGTGTCGGAAATGAGCTGGACCAAGAAGAACGTCCATCCCGGCAAGATCGTATCGACCTCGCAGGAAGTCGATGTCGTCGTGCTGGAAGTCGACCCCGACAAGCGCCGCATCTCTCTCGGCCTCAAGCAAGCCGTCAACAATCCCTGGGAAGCCTTTGCCGAGGCACACCCGGTCGGCTCGACGGTCGAGGGCGAAGTCAAGAACGCAACCGAATTCGGCCTGTTCATCGGCCTCGACAACGATGTCGACGGCATGGTCCACATGTCGGACATCGCCTGGGGCATTTCGGGCGAGGACGCGCTCAATCTGCACCGCAAGGGCGAGACGGTCACGGCCATCGTGCTCGACATCGACGCCGAGAAGGAGCGTATCTCGCTCGGCATGAAGCAGCTCGAGCGCGGCGGTCCGTCGGCGGCAGTTGCCGCAAGCGGCGGTGCCGCTGCATCGGGCCTTAACAAGAATGCCGTCGTCACCGTCACCGTCCTTGAAGTTCGCGATGCGGGCCTTGAGGTTCAGGTCGGCGACGATGGCGCGACGGGCTTCATCAAGCGTACCGATCTCGGCCGCGACCGCGACGAGCAGCGACCGGAGCGCTTCCAGGTTGGGCAGAAGTTCGATGCGATGGTGACCGGGTTCGATCGCTCGAAGAAGCCGACCTTCTCGATCAAGGCGATGCAGATCTCCGAAGAGAAGCAGGCCGTGGCGCAATATGGCTCGTCCGATTCGGGCGCGTCGCTGGGCGACATCCTGGGTGCGGCGCTGAAGGCCAAGGGCGCCGACGCCAAGAAGTAGGCGGGTCGGTCCGGGCAGCGACCTTCGCGCTGCCCGGACACCTACCTGAAATGGGGATACCGCTTTTTTTGACGTCGCATTCGTCCAATTGATCGCGATGAACGTACCGTAGAATAGACACCCGAGCCGGACGACATCGCCACATCCGGCCTCGCAGGAGACGACCCATGATCCGCTCCGAACTCGTTCAGAAGCTGGCCGGCGAAAACCCGGACCTGTCGGCGCGGGACATCGACACGATCGTAACCACGTTCTTCGACGAGATCGCGCGCCGGTTATCCGATGGCGGACGGGTCGAACTGCGCGGTTTCGGGGCGTTTTCCACCCGTGCGCGCGACGCCCGCACGGGGCGCAATCCGCGTACTGGCGAGATGGTGAACGTCGATGCCAAGCGTGTGCCGTATTTCAAGCCCGGCAAGGAGATGCGCGTCCGCCTCAACGTGTGAGGTTGACGCCGCCGCCCGCATCGGCTTGCGTGATCCCCATGTGCGGACGTGGCGAAATTGGTAGACGCACGGGACTTAAAATCCCTCGCCCTTCCGGGTGTGCGGGTTCGAGTCCCGCCGTCCGCACCATCCAGCGATAACTTAGGATGACGCGACGCTTCGATCTGATGCGCGCGACATGTCTGCTCGCGCTCGCCATGCTCACCGCGTGCGATCGCCGATCCGATTCGGGGCCGGTGGCGGTCAGTGTGATCGGTCCCGGTCTGTCGCTCGCGGATTCGTCGCGCGCACCGCTCGCTGCAACCCAGCGCCTGATGCTCGATGCGACGGCTGAAGGGCTGGTGCGCTTCGACGCCGCGGGCCAGATCGAACCTGGCATCGCCGAACGCTGGACAGTGATCGACAACGGCATGAGCTATATCTTCCGTCTGCGCGAAGCGACGTGGCCGAACGGGACGCCGGTCAAGGCGACCGACGTCGTCACGATCTTGCGACGCCAACTCGGCGCATCTTCGCGCAACACGCTCAAACCGTTCCTGTCGGCGATCGACGAGATCATCGAGATGACGCCCGAAGTGATCGAGGTTCGGCTGAACCACCCGCGGCCCGATCTGCTCAAGCTTTTCGCGCAGCCCGAGCTGGCCGTGTTCCGGCTCAATCCGCAGGGCGGAGCAGGGCCTTTCCGCATTGCCAGCAATCGCCACAACCATGTGCTGCTCCGCCCCGCCCCCGACCCCAGCCGATCGCCCGACGATGACGCGCGCTCCCTCGGCCCGCAGGATGACGTCGACCTGATCGGCGAACGCGCGAGCCGCGCGATCGTGCGCTTCGCGGATCACGATTCGGACCTAGTGACCGGGGGGACGTTCATCGACTGGCCGCTGCTCGCGGCGAGCGATACCGCGCAGGCCAATCGACGTGTCGATCCGGCGGCGGGGCTATTTGGATTCGCAGTCGTCGATCGCACAGGGTTCCTCGCGGATGCTGCCAATCGCGCTGCTGTGGCGCGCGCGATCGATCGCGGCGCGGTGCTCGGCGCGTTCACCAACAATTGGACGCCGGTGACGCAGATCCTGCCCGACCAGCTCGATTCGGCCGCCGCGCCCACGCCGGCGCCGTGGGCAAGTGCCGGAATATTGCCGCGCGACGCGGTGCGGGCATGGCAAGGCGCACGCCCCGGCCCGGTCGCCCTCCGGGTCGCAGTGCCTGCCGGTCCTGGCGCCACTTTGCTGTACGGGGAGGTCGGCGCGAGCCTGATCCTCGCCGGATTTGCGCCCGAGCGGGTCGCGCAAAACGCCCCCGCCGACTTGCGCCTGATCGACGCCGTCGCGCCGTATGACAGCGCGCGCTGGTATCTCGCCGTCGCGTGCCAGCTGTGCAGCGCCGATGTCGAACAAACGCTGGAATATGCCCGCGATGCGGACACGCTGGTGCTGCGCGGCAAATATCTGGCGCAGGCCGATGCGGCGTTGGCGGCCGACGTGGCGTTCATTCCGCTCGCGCGGCCGCTGCGCTGGTCGCTGGTTTCACTGCGGCTGAAGGGCTGGCAGGGGAACCCGCGCGCGTGGCACCCGTTGAACAGGCTCCGCAGCGACACCAATTGAGGGCCATGGCCAACACCACCCGCATCGAGCCCGGTCTCGCCCACGCTCTGCCGATCGGCACCGATCCCGCATCGGTGCGGCGCCGGATCGAGATGATGGAGCATTTGCTCGAAGGATTGTTCACCATCCCCGGCATCAACCGCAAGGTCGGCCTCGACGTGATCCTGGATATCATCCCCGGCATCGGCGACGCGATCGGCGCGATGCTCGGCGCGTGGATGGTGTGGGAGGCCCGAAACCTGGGCATCTCCAAGACCAAGATGGCGCGCATGTTCGGCAATGTCGGGATCGATTTCGCGCTCGGCATCATTCCGTGGGTCGGCGCGATCCCTGATTTCTTCTTCCGCTCGAACTCGCGCAACCTCAAAATCATCAAGCGCCACCTCGACAAGCATCACCCCTCCAGCGCCACGATCGACGCCTGATTTTTTAGCGACGGCCGCGCCAGATCTTGACCCGCGTCGTCGCCGAAACACCGCCCGTTCCCGCCTTGCACGCGGTGTAGGCGAAGCGCCGGTCGAGGCAGAGCCACAATTCGTCGAGCCACCCATTCTTGTTCACCGTCACGCGGATCGCCCGCTCCGGCAGACCCGGATTGACGCCCGCTATCGCCGCCGCGACGTCACCGGCATTGGCCGCGCGCCGCCGCGACAGCGCGTTCATGTCGGGATAGCGCAATGTCGCATAAAGCCCGGTCGAACGATCGAAATACGCGCCGGCCGACATACCCGTGCACGTCCCGTGCTTGGCCCATTCGTGCTGAAGCAACTGCGCGGAAGGCGTCGCGCACAGATGTTGCGCAATCAAGCGCTGCGGGAGAAGCGGCGTGGCGGCGCAATATTGCGGCCACACCTTGCCCACCCCGTCGGGCCACAGACCGTGCAGCGTGAAACCGAAGCGGTTGCCGCGGCCGCAGCGCATCCGCTCGGAGGCATCGTGCGCGTGGCCGTGGCAGAATTCCGGCGCCCAAGTCAGCGCGAGGGTGTAACCGCCAATCGGCAGATTGCGTGGCGATTCGGCCGCGGTCGGCAATTCCGGATGCGGGCGATCGATATTGCGCGGAATCGTGCAGTTCAGCGCCTGTGCCCCGGCGGCCCCGGGCAAGGCGATCAGCGCTACCGCTGTGAACAGCCGCTTCATGCGACGCGCGTCTCACCGAACCAGACACGCGCATCGGGCCGGAACAGGAACCACACCGCCGCCGCATCGAGCAGGAAGCCGACAACGGTGAAGACCCCGATCAGGCCGCCCGGCATCGACTGACGCAAGAGCGACCAGACGAGACCGGCCGCGCTGATCGCGAACAACACCACGATGATCCATTTGGCGACGACGGCGTGCTTGCGCGCGGCGGCGAACCACAAGGCCAGCCGGATCGCGATACCGATGATCGTGCCGCCGATCAGCATCGTCGATATGAACCCCGGCCCGAACTGCGCCGCCGCCGGATTGGCGGAGGACATGGCGATAACGGTGTTCCAGTTGATCGCGGTGCTGATGAGCCCGACGACCAGTGCACCGAGATAACAGCGTTCGAAATTGGTGATCGATACCGGACGTTCCACGCTGTAATCCCCCCGTTATTGCCTGCTCACCATAGGATCGGCGGCGACGAAATCCAGCCCGATGTCCGCCGCCGGGGCCGATTGGGTCAGGCGACCGACGCTGACATAGGTAACGCCGGTTTCGGCGATCGCGCGGATCGTGTCGAGCCGCACCCCGCCCGATGCCTCGGTCGGCACGCGCCCGCCCACCAGGGTCACCGCGCCGCGGAGCGTCGGCGGGTCCATGTTATCGAGCAGCAGGTGAGTGGCGCCCGCCGCAAGCGCAGGTTCGATCTGGTCGATCCGATCGACCTCGACGATGATGCTCGCGATGCCCGCCGCTTTGGCGCGCCGCACCGCTTCCCCAACCCCGCCGGCGACGGCGACGTGGTTGTCCTTGATCATCGCCGCATCCCACAGCCCCATGCGGTGATTCTTCGCCCCACCCATCCGCGTGGCGTATTTCTCGATCACGCGCAGGCCGGGGATCGTCTTGCGCGTATCGAGCAGGGTCGCGCCCGTGCCGACGATCTTGTCGACATAAGCGCGCGTCAGGGTCGCGATACCCGACAGATGCTGCACCGTGTTGAGCGCGGACCGTTCGGCGGTGAGCAGCGCGCGCGCCTTGCCCTCCAGCCGCATCAGATCGGTGCCGGCGGAAACCCGCGCGCCGTCCTCGACCAGCCGCTCGATCCGCACATCGGGGTCGAGCGCGCGGAAGAACGCCTCGGCGATCGGCAGTCCGGCCACGATGATCGCGTCGCGGCTGTCCATCGTGCCGGCAAAGCGCGCATCGGCGGGGATCACCGCCGCCGACGTTATGTCTCCCCCGTCGCCCAGATCCTCGGCAAGCGCGGACGCGACGAAGGCGTCGAGATCGAAACCGGGCAGGTCAAAACGGGTCGGGTCGGAGCCGGAAAGTTCAGGGCTGGTCATGGCGAATCTTCACAATCTTCACACGCTGGCGCTTTGTTTCACCCGGGCAGCGCGAACCGCTCCACCAGCACGGCGTATCGAGCGGGCAAGATGGAACAGCGCCATGGGACGATCGTATCAGGCCGGGACGCTGTAGGACAGCGCGGTTGCCGCCCATGGCGAAATCGCGGACAGTGGCGAGCGAACCACGAGGATCAGGTGATGGCCAAGAAAGACGGCGGCGACGAGCTGCAACTCGGGCTGGTGCAGATGCAGCTCTCCCACGCCAGGACCGGCGAGCGCACGATCATCGTGCTGGAGGGACGCGACACCGCCGGCAAGGACGGCACGATCAACGCGTTGACCGAGCATCTCTCGGTCCGCAGCACGCGCGTGGTGGCGCTGCCCAAACCGAGCGACCGCGAGAAATCGCAATGGTATTTCCAGCGTTACGTCGCGCAATTGCCGGCGGCGGGCGAGCTCGTGATCTTCAACCGCAGCTGGTACAACCGCGCCGGGGTCGAGGTGGTCAACAATTTTTCGAGCGCGGAGGAACAGGTGCAGTTCCTCAAGGACGTGCCCGAATTCGAGCGCATGCTCGTCGAAAGCGGCATCCGCATCGTCAAACTGTGGCTCGACATCACCAGGGACGAGCAGAAGGAACGCCTCCACGACCGCGCGACGAATCCGTTGAAGGCGCTCAAGCGCTCAGCGCTGGATGCCGTCGCGCAGGACAAATGGGAAGAATATACAAAGGCGCGCGACACGATGCTGCTGGCCACCGACAGCGCCGTCGCGCCGTGGATCTGCGTGCGCGGTGACCACAAGAAGAAGGCGCACAAGGCGGTGATCCGCTACGTCCTGCGAGCGCTGGCACCGGATGAGGTGACGAAAACGGTGCCGGCGCCGGACGAAGATGTGCTGTTCGCGTTCGAGGCCAAGGCATTTAAGGACGGGCGGTTGGAGAAGTAACTATTACCCCGCCAAAGCAGTAAAAAACCTCTCCCGATCGCGCACCTTTAGCTCCATTCGCGTTGCATCTTGTCCGTCGATGGCGATAATTACCCGGGTTTTTAATAAACCCGAAGCCGGGTTTTGAACGCGCACCCGCGAGAGTGGCATGGTCAATTCAAGCCCATAGATCTCCGGTAGAAACATCAAATTGAATGGAAATCGCGGCGTTACTGCAAGGGTGTCTGTGGTCACAGAAATAATCAGGCAATTCCTCGCGCCGCCGACCCGCCCCCAGAGCGTGTCCAGTGATCGACCGGATCCCCAACCTTCCTTGTAGATCGCACCCGGAAGACCTTTGGGATAGAGCGCCTTTCCACGGCTCCATCGGGACACAATCGACGCGAGTATCCAGCCGCTGATCCAGAGCACGGGGACCGCGAATAGCCAAGGGTTCTCAACCGTATTCAATCCCCCGTCACCCTAACCGGCCCCAGATCGCCCATCCCCACCGTCCCGCTCGCCATGGCGAGCATTGCATCGAGGCTCTTCTTCGCGCGCAACCGCAGCCCTTCCTCGATCTCGATCCGCGGCTGCAAATCGCGCAGCGCGACGTAGAGCTTCTCCAGCGTGTTGAGCGCCATGTACGGACAGATATTGCAATTGCAGTTGCCGTCCGCGCCAGGCGCGCCGATGAAATGCTTGTCGGGCGCGGCTTTTTCCATCTGGTGGATGATGTGCGGTTCGGTCGCGACGATCAGCGTGTCGCCTGCCATCGCGCTCGCAAACGCCAGGATGCCGCTGGTCGAGCCGACATAATCGGCATGGTCGAGGATATAAGGCGGGCATTCCGGATGCGCGGCGATCGGCGCGCCGGGGTGCTTCAGCTGGAGCTTGAGCAACTCGGTCTCGCTGAACGCCTCGTGGACGATGCACACGCCGGGCCATAACAACATCTCGCGCCCGGTCTTGCGCGACAGATAGCCGCCGAGATTCTTGTCGGGGCCGAAGATGATCTGCTGGTCCTTCGGGATCTGGCTGAGAATCTTTTCGGCCGACGAACTGGTGACGATCACGTCGCTGAGCGCCTTCACCTCGGTCGAGCAGTTGATGTAGGTTAGCGCGATCGCGTCCGGATGTGCGCTACGGAACGCGGCGAACTGGTCGGGCGGGCAGCTATCCTCCAGGCTGCATCCGGCGTCGAGATCGGGCAGCACGACGATCTTGTCGGGCGACAGGATCTTGGCGGTCTCGGCCATGAACTTCACGCCGCAGAACGCGATGACATCGGCTTCGGTCGCCGCCGCCTTTTTCGACAGATCGAGGCTGTCCCCGACGAAATCGGCTAGATCCTGAATCTCCGGCTTCTGGTAATAATGCGCGAGGATGACGGCGTTGCGGTCCTTGCGCAGCCGGTCGATCTCGGCGCGCAGGTCGAGCCCGGCGAGGCTGGTCGGCTGTTCCATCTTGGGCTCCCGCGGCGTGTGCGTTCCACATGGTCCCGCGCGATGGGCGGATCAACCCAGCATGTAGGTCGTGAGCGCCATCACCGGCGCGCTGTACGCGATCGGCCGCATCATCGCGAAGGCCAGCGTGATGGTGCCGAAGCCCCAGGCATAAGCTGGATGCACGGTGCCGCGCGTCTTTACATCGTAGATGACGGCCGCGAGAATGAACGGCACCGTCGCCGCCCATACCGCCCACAGCAACCAGCCGCCGAACAGGGGGAGCGGCAGGATGCGTGCCGATCCGGGCGTCATCACCATCACCGCGCCGCACAGCATCAGCCGGCGGTGCCACGCCGTCGCGCCGCGCATCGCGACCCCGGCAAGCGTCAGCCCGGCGAAGGTCAGCACGGTCATGCCGTCCATGACGGGAAAGACATGCGGGTCGAAGAAGGAAGGGATGCGGTGATCGACCGCGGCCATCGTGTTCGCGCCGATCCCGACGACGAGCATCCACACGACATAACCGGCGGCGACCTTGCAGAGCCGCATGTGCCGGACGATATCGCCGCGCCACGCCAGCCAGTTCTGCGTCACGTAGATGCCGACCCATCCCATGAAAGTCAGCCCGTGGAGGTGCACCCACCACGGCGAGGCAAGGCTCGATCACCCGGCGAGGAATTGCAGCCCGAATCCGCACACCACGGTCGTCGCGATGGCCAGCGCCATGATGAAGAAGAACGTTCGCTCGCGCGTGACCGGATCGACGTGTTTGCCTGCGATGGATGCCACGTCCGCTCCCCCCGAAGCCGTCAGCGCATCCTATCGCGTCGCGCGGCCATGCTCAAGCGGCGCTCCACACTTCACCCGCGTCGTGCACCAGCCCGCGCGCGCGCAGGTCGATCAGATGCGCGAGCACCGATCGTTCCGCCGCCGGAAACAGGCGCGGGTCGATGCCGGCATACATCTTCGCGACCATGTCCCGTACTGTCGCGGGGCCGCCCGCGAGGAGGCGCCGGATCTGCCCCTCGCGCTGGCGGCGGTGGCCGATCAATCCGCGGACCAGGCGCTGCGGCTTGTCGACCGGATCGCCGTGCGCGGGATAATAACGGCGGTCGTCGCGCGCCTGCAGCTTGGCGAGGCTCGCCATGTACGCCGCCATGTCGCCGTCGGGGGGCGACACGATGGTCGTCGACCAGCCCATCACGTGATCGCCGCTGAACAATGCGCCGGCGCGGTCCTGCGCTTCGGGCAGCGCGAAGCAGAGGTGGTTCGAGGTGTGGCCCGGCGTCGCGATGGCGGCAAGGGTCCAGCCCGCACCGGCAATGCTCTCGCCCTCGGACAGCACGCGCTCGGGCGCGTAATCCGCGTCGAAGCTCGCATCGGCGCGCGGCGCCAGATCGTCGAGCGCGAGCGGCGCGCAGCCGACGATCGGCGCGCCGGTCGCCCGCGCCAACGGTCTCGATCCGGGGCTGTGGTCGCGGTGGGTGTGGGTGATGACGATCGCGCGAACCGGTCGGTCGGCGATGGCGCGCACGATCGCAGCGATATGGGCGGGATCGTCCGGGCCCGGATCGATCACCGCAAGGTCGCCGGTGCCGACCAGATGCACCTGCGTGCCGGTAAACGTGAACGGCGACGAATTGGGCGCGAGCAGCCGCGCCACCAGCGGCTCGCATTGCTCCAGAACGCCGGGACGCTGATCACCCATCGGTGCGAGATGGCGTCGTCTCGCGGGGTTGACAAGCGTGCAGGCCACCGCCGCGCTTAACCTCAATCGACCTGCGCGAGATCGGCCTCCATCTCGCGGATCGCCTTGTCGATCCCGTCGAGTGCCGCGCGGCGCGGCATCTCGCCCAGCGCCGCGTCACCCGCGATCCGCGTTCGGCTGCCACGCAAACTCTCCAGCGCGCGGCGCTAGGCCAGGCGTTCCGCGTTCGCATCGTGAGCGGCCATCGCCCCGCCCTGCCGCGCCATCCGCTCGATCCGATCGGTGCAGATGAGGATCAGCTTGCGGCCGTTTTTCTCATCGTTGATCACGGGCTTGTCCCCGGGCACACCGGTACAGCGCATGCTCGCCACCTGCGGCATGTGGCGCAGCATCCTGTCGACGTCGGGCATATCCTTGACCGCGAAATTCCCGCTCGAAACAGGATCGTCATGGTTGCGGATGATGAAATGTGTCGTGCGCTGCAGGCCACCGTCCGCTTGCGCCGGAATGCCGCCCGCATTGTTTTCCGCGTTTTCCGCCACGGCCTTGTCGCCGTCCATCACGACCAATTTATGATGGTGCTCGCCGCGCGTGGGTGTCGCAAGATCGGGCATTGCCGCAGAAGGCGGGAGCGCCGGGAGTGCCGGGGGGGCGACCTGGAATGCCGGCAGCGCGAGCCGATCGAGCTTCACGCCCGTCGTGCGCTCGACCGTCGAGCGGATGCGTTCGGCGGCTTGCGTGCCCGATGCGGTGACGCCAAGCCCCGCGGCGATCATCAGCGCCAGCGCGCCCGATCCTCCGATGAGCCGCGCGCGCGAGGTGCGGTTGGTGGTCAACATCTTCAGTCTCCCTTTCAGATCCTCGACGGTGTGGAGGTGGCAGGCGGCGGACACCGCCCCGCCATGCGCGGCCTTGATGATCGCGCAGGCATAGAGGTGGCGCGTTACGGGATCGCGCCCGGCGAGCACGCGCGCGTCGTTGGCGATCTCCTGATCGGCGCGGAAGGCGCGAAACGCGCGCCAGGCGACCGGGTTGAACCAATGCACCGCGAGCACGACGAGCGCGACCCAGTTGGCGATCAGGTCGCCGCGTTCGTGATGGCCCAGTTCGTGCGCCAGCGCGAGATCGCGCTCATCGGCGTCATAGCGCTCGGCAATGTCACGCGGGAAGGCGACGTAGCGGCGCCACACCCCGAAGGCGAGCGGGCCGTTGGCCGCGCGCGTCTCGATCACGCGCACCCCGCGCTCGATCAGCGTATCGCCCTCGCGCTGTGCGAGCATGCGCCGGCAGAATCGAGCGTGGTTCGCCGCGTGCCACAAGATAAACACCGCCGCGCCCGCGCCCCAGAGGCAGATCAGGAGGGGGAACAGCAACTGGCCCGACACGGGCGCGTGCCGGGCAGGCGCGGCGGCGACCTCGCCGAGGGGTTCGACGAGGATCACGATCTGCGCCCCGGCATGCGCGAGCGGCGCGGCGACAGTGTCGCGCCACGCGGCGGCCGGCATCGGCGGCAACAGAAGACGAAGCGCGGGCAACAGCCACAACGCATAAGCGATATCGGGCCCGAACGCCCGGCGCACGGGGGAGCGCAGCGCCAGCACCAGCAGCATCAGCAAGCTCGAGGCGATCAGCGCTTCCGCCGCCCACGGCACCAGCGCGGTCACGATTTGAGTGCCTTCAGCAGCGCCTCGATCTCGGCGATGTCCTGATCGGTCAGCGCGTCGCGCTCGGCCAGATGCGCGACCAGCGGGGTCAGCTTGCCGCCGAACAGCCGGTCCATCAGCCGCCGGCTCTCGGTTTCGACATAGTCCTTGCGCGCGACCAGCGGGCGATACAGATAGCGCCGCCCGTCCGCCTCATGCGTGATCGCCTTCTTCGCGAGCAGCCGCCCGAGCAAGGTCTTGACGGTGTTGGCGGACCAGTCGCGACCGGCCGGAATACGCTCGACCACGTCCTGCGCGGTGAGCGGGCTTTCGTCCCACAACACTTCCATCACGGCATGTTCCGCATCGCTGATTCGTTCGGCCATCGCCTTGCACTCCCTCGCGTCGACCCATGCATGATCGTCGTGATTACGATTGTAGTCAATAACCTGAACGCTGGATGAACCGGATGGTATTCGGCTCGCCGGGGCGGCACGTCCGAACGGGAGAGCGACGCTGCTGGCGCGCGCGAAATGGCGATTCTCAGCCTGTTCGGCTCTGCCTTGCGCCCTTGCGAGGGCGCGTACACGCAAAGATGCCATGGCCTCGCGCTCGATTACTGCTAGGGACAGGGCATGATCCGCCATCACGAAATGCATCTCGTCCAGCGCATCGGCTGGATGCGCGCCGCGGTGCTGGGCGCCAATGACGGCATCCTCTCGACCGCCAGCCTGATCGTCGGGGTCGCCGCGGCGCAATCGAGCCGCCCGGCGATCCTGCTCACCGGCATCGCCGGGCTGGTCGCCGGGGCGATGTCGATGGCGGCGGGCGAATATGTCTCGGTCAGCTCGCAATCGGATACCGAGAATGCCGACCGCGCGCGCGAGGAGATCGAGCTGGCCGAGGCGCCCGAATCGGAACGTCGGGAGCTGGCCGCGATCTACCGTCAGCGCGGCCTCGACCCCGATCTCGCGCTGCAGGTGGCCGACCAGTTGATGGCGCATGACGCGATCGGCGCGCACATGCGCGATGAACTCGGCATCCACGAAATGACGATCGCGCGCCCGGTCCAGGCGGCGCTCGCCTCGGCGGCGAGTTTCGCGATTGGTGGCCTCGTGCCGGTGCTGACCGTGCTCCTCTTCACCGGCGACCGCCTGGCGGGCGCGGTGACGGTCGCGTCGCTCCTGCTGCTCGTCGCGCTCGGGGCGATCGGCGCGCGGGTTGGCGGGGCGAGCATCTGGCGCGGCGCGCTGCGCGTGAGCGTGTGG
>JALYTP010000235.1 GCA_030854225.1 Pseudomonadota bacterium | reverse complement strand
ATGATCGTGTCCAGATCGAGCTGTCCGCGCATGTAGAAATCGACCAGCCGCGGAATCTCGACCGGGAAGCGGTTGGCGCCCATCAACGCCCCCTGAAGCCGCTTGCCGGCGAGCAGATCGAGCGCCGAGAGGCCGACCTTCTCCGACAGCGGCATCATGCCGAGGATCGTCGCGGTGCCGCCGCGCCGCAGCACCTTGACTGCGGTCGCTGCCGATTGCGGGCGCCCGACCGCCTCGATGGCGTGATGCACCCCGCCCTTGGTGATCGCGACCACTTCGTCGGCGCATGTCTCGCTCATCGCATCGACCGAGTGCGTCGCGCCGAGCTTCTCCGCCAGCGCGCGCTTTTCCGCGACGGGATCGACCGCGATGATCTTGCCCGCGCCCGCAATCTTCGCTGCATTGATCGCCGCCAGCCCGACCCCGCCGCAACCGACCACACATACCGTCTCGCCCGGGGTGACGTCGGTCGCGTTGAAGACCGCGCCCGCGCCCGTCGTCACCGCGCAGCCGATGATCGCGGCGCGGTCGAGCGGCATCTCCGGGTCGATCGCGACACAGGCATGCTCGTGAATGAGCATCATCTCGGCGTACGCGCTCAGGTTGAGCATCTGGTGCACCGGCTGGTTGCCGAGCATCAGCCGGGGCGGCGCGCCCTTCGTGCGCTTGGTGTCGGGCGCAATGCACAGCGACATATGCCCGGTGACGCAGAATTCGCAGTGGCCGCAGAACGCCGACAAGCAGGTGACGACATGGTCACCGATCTTGACCGTGCGCACCTCGTCGCCGACCGCCTCGACCACCCCCGCCGCTTCATGCCCCGGGATGGTCGGCATGGCGTGCGGATAGGCGCCATCGACGAAATGCAGGTCCGATCGGCATACCCCGACCGCAGCGGTGCGAATGAGCACCTCGTGCGCGCCGGGGTTCGACACCGTGATGTCCTCGATGCTGAGCGGTTTGCCCGCCTCGAACAGAACCGCTGCTTTCACGCTCTTCCTTTCGTCAGGTGGACGCGTGTCAGCGCCGCACCGCATCCTTCGCCGCGACTGCCTCCGGCAGGTCGGCATATTTACCGAACTCGTTGCGCGCGATCGACCGGTTGTGGACCTCGTCCGGCCCGTCGGCGAAGCGCAGCGTGCGCATCGCCGCCCAGTCGTGCGCCAACTTGAAGTCGCCCGATACGCCGCCGCCGCCATGCGCCTGGATCGCATCGTCGAGGATCGCCAGCGCCATATTGGGCGCCGCGACCTTGACCATCGCGATCTCGAGCTGCGCGGCCTTGTTGCCGGCTTTGTCCATCATGTCGGCGGCCTTGAGACACAAAAGGCGCGTCATCTCGATGTCGATGCGCGCCTTGGCGATGCGTTGTTCCCAAACCGAATGGTCAGCGATGCGCTTGCCGAACGCGACACGGGTGAGCAGCCGCTTGGCCATCGCCTCGATCGCGGTTTCCGCCACGCCGATCGTGCGCATGCAGTGATGGATTCGCCCCGGCCCGAGCCGCCCCTGCGCGATCTCGAACCCGCGACCTTCGCCGAGCAGCATGTTTTCTTCGGGGACGCGCACGTCCGTCAGCACGACCTCGCCGTGCCCGTGCGGCGCATGGTCATAGCCATAGACCGACAGCATCCGCTCGATCTCGACGCCATCGGATTCCATGTCGAGGATCATCATCGATTGCTGCGAATGGCGCGAGGCCTGCGGGCTGGTCTTGCCCATCAGGATCGCGACCTTGCAGCGCGGATCGCCGACCCCCGACGACCACCATTTGCGGCCATTGGCGACGTAGACGTCCCCGTCCTTGAGCATCTCGGTCTGGATGTTGGTCGCGTCCGACGAGGCGACCGCCGGCTCGGTCATCAGAAAGGCCGAGCGGATTTCGCCGTTCATCAGCGGCTTGAGCCACCGCTCCTTCTGTTCGCGCGTGCCGTAACGGTGCAGCACTTCCATATTGCCGGTGTCGGGCGCGGAGCAGTTGAAGCACTCGCTCGCCCAGCCGACCTTGCCCATTTCCTCCGCGCATAACGCATATTCGAGATTGCTGAGCTGCTGCCCCTCGAACTCGAAACTGTCATCGACATGCGTGCGGCCGGACTGCGGCGGCATGAAGAAATTCCACAACCCCTGCGCCCTGGCCTTCTCCTTCATCTCCTCGATGACGGGGATGACCTTCCAGCGCTCACCCTCCTTCGACTGCGTGTCGTAATCGGCCTGTCGCGGGCGGATGCTCTGGTCGATGAAGCTCTTCACGCAGTCCCGGAAATAGGTCTCTCGCTCGCTCAGCGTGAAGTCCATGATCTGCCTTTCCTGCGCGACTCTGCCGCAAGCGACTAAGCCATACCGGATTTTCGGTAAACCCCTTCCCGCGCTCTTCCTGCCCTCGCGCGGAGCGCGAAAACCGATCTTCAAAAAAGGCTGTCGCTTCGAAAAGATACTGATAATGTCGCGGCATGAAGGGTGAGGCGGCAACGGCCGGGGCAATTGTGGAAGGGGGCACCAGGCGCTTTCGCGAAAAGCGCGACGCGGTGCTGTCCGCCGCCGCGCAGGCGATCAACGAACAGAGCGCCAAGGGCATGACCTTTGCCGACGTGGCGCAGCGCGTCGGGCTCAACACCACCAGCGTCACCTATTATTTCAAGCGCAAGGAAGATCTTGCCGCCGCGTGCTTCGAACAGACGCTCGAGCGGTTGCAGGCGATGCTGGAGGAAGCGCACCGCGGGGTGACGCCGCAGGTCCGCGTGGCGCGGTATCTGGCGATCAACATGGAACGCTTCGCGCGGATCGCGCGCGGGGAGGAAAAGGCGTTCGCCATTCTCTCCGATCTGCGCGCGATGGAGGATCCGACGCGCGGGCGGCTGATGGCGGAGTGGCAGAAGGTGTTTCGCCTGACGCGTGATTTGTGGAGCCCTTCCGCCAGCCGCGTGGAGACCGATCTGCACAGCGCGCGCGCGCATGTGCTGCTTGAAAACACCTTCTGGATTCCGGCCTGGCTCGACCGGTACGATGTGGATCAATATCCCCGCGTCGAGGCAAGGATGATGGAAGCGTTCGGCCGCGGTCTCGCCGCCGACGGCCAGGACTGGACCCCTGCGCTGCTCGACCTCGATCATGAGGAGCCGGAGCCCGGACGCGAGGCGTTCTTGCTGGCGGCGACACGGTTGATCAACGAGCGGGGTTATCGCGGCGCATCGGTGCAGCGCATCGCCTCCGAACTCAACGTCACCAAGGGCAGTTTCTATCACCATCTCGATGCCAAGGACGATCTGGTCATCGCCTGTTACAAGCGCAGTTTCGACACGATATCGGCGGCGCAGGCCCTCGCCGAGGCGATGCCGGGCAACCATTGGCACCGACTGTCGAGCGATATCGCGACGCTGCTCGACGTGCAGTTTTCCGAACGCGGGCCCTTGTTGCGCACCACCGCGCTGTCGGGCCTGCCACTTGCGGTGCAGCGCACGATGATCCAGCGCTCGAACCGCATCGCGCGGCGTTATGCCGGAATGATCAGCGACGGCATCGCCGAAGGATCGATCCGCGCGGTCGACCCGCTGATCGCGGCGCAATCGCTGATGGCGTTGCAGAATGCCGCGTTCGACATGCGCAAATGGGCGGGCACGATGCCGCGCGATCGCGCCGTGGCTTTCTATGCTTCG
>JALYTP010000234.1 GCA_030854225.1 Pseudomonadota bacterium | reverse complement strand
GCCCTGCGCCGCCAGCGCATCGGCCTCGGCCAGCCATTCGCGCGCCGGTGCCGCGTCGGGCGCCCATTGCTCGGCCTCGTCCCATGTGTCGGGCTGCGTCACCCCACGCCGGCGCCCGCGCGGCAGGCGCCACTCGCCGTAGCGGATGCGCTGATACGCCATCGCCACGATCGCCAGGATCACGGCCCCGATCAACCCCCACAGGACGATCCGCGCATAAGGCAAATCGGGCAGCAGGTTGCCGATCCAGTCGAAGAACCGCCCGACAGGCTTCAACACCCGTTCCAGCCAATGCGCCAAATCGCGCAGCCATTGCGGCGGCGGCGCTGGCTTGGGCACCGGTCCCATGGTGAACTGGATCGTCGGATCGACGCGAAGCGCGCGATGCGCGGCAGCGAAGCGATCGGCGGCACTCGCCGCCTGGTGCCCTTCCGCCCCGCCCAAAATCCGCCCCCGGTGTCACGCTGTTACGGCGATCAGGTTTACCCGAACCCGGGATGCGCGCAACGTGGAAATTGCGCTATATCGATCCGTTCAGCCCTTTGTCCCGCAACCGGAATTCCACGCCATGCCGCTTTATGCCATCAACGGGAAACAGCCGATCATCGGCGCTGACGCATGGATTGCGCCATCGGCCGATCTGATCGGCGACGTGGTGCTGGGCGACCAGGCGAGCGTGTGGTTCGGGGCGGTGATCCGCGCGGACAATACGACGATCGCCGTCGGCGCGCGCAGCAACGTGCAGGAAGGCGCGATGGGGCATTCGGATGTCGGGGCGCCGCTCACGATCGGCGCGGATTGCACGATCGGCCATCACGCCGTGCTCCACGGCTGCACGATCGAGGATCGAGTATTGATCGGCATGGGCGCGATCGTGCTCAATCATGCGGTGATCGGCGCCGGCTCGATCGTCTGCGCCGGCGCGCTGGTGACCGAGGGCAAGACTTTCCCGCCCGGCAGCCTGATCGTCGGCAGCCCGGCGCGCGCGGTGCGATCGCTCGACGCCAACGCCGATGCGATGCTGCGGCTTTCCGCGCAGCATTATGTCGAAAAGGCGTGTGCCTATGCCACCGGCCTCAACCGGATCGACTAGCCGCCCGCTTTCAGCCACGCCGCGACATCGTCGTGCAACCGCGCCGCCGCTTCGCGCCGCGTGGTGATCAGCGCGATCGCGCGCGTCACCCCGCCGCGTGACCCCTCGGGCAGGTTCTTGTCGGCAAAAGTGTTGATCTTGTCGATCATCCCCGGGTCGCTCGATCGTCCGCCTAGCCCGACGATGAACGTCGCGCGGGAACTGGCCTCCACAAGACCGTTGACCAGATCCTGATGCGCGACCGCGAAATCGAACGCCACATCGGGGTGGCCACGCGCAATCGCCGAGAGCAACCCGGCCTTTTGCTGCGCGGTAAAGTCGTCGCCGCTCAGCAACGCCAGCGCGCGATTGGCCAGCGCGTCGTCCCTGGGTTCGCCGAGCAGGCTCACATAGCTGTTCCGGGTGACGGGGTTTTTCTCCGCGATGGTCAGCGCCAGCAACGCGTCCCATTCCGCCGGCGTGGCGTTGCGCGCGAAGGTGTTGAGGATCGGGCTGCGGATCGCTGGCGGGATGGCGTTGGGATCATGCCGTAGCCGCGCGAAATAGGCGCGCGATTTGGCGAGCACCGTCTCATCGCCATCGGCGCCGAGCGTGTCGATCAGCGTTTCGCGCAGATTGGTGACGAGCGGGGACTCGTCAGGCTCAGCGGAGTAGCCGACCCGCGCCAGGATCGGCGACAACATCACCCGCGCGCGTTCCCGCAGCGGCTTTTCAAGCGGAGTGCGCGCGAACAGGCCGACCATGCCGCCGAGATGCCCGTCGATCGCCGACCACAAGAGCGGGTTGGCATCAGCCCTCACCTTTTCCTGCACCGCGAGATAACGGGTCAATCGCTGATCGCCGCTCAACGCCAGCGCATAATCGTCGCCCAGCGTACCGAGCTGATCGGTCAGCTCCAGCTTGCCGAAATCGCGCACCAGCGCAGCATGCGCCGCATCGTCGTACATCACGCGCAGATAACTCTGCTTGCCCCGGTTCAGCACAAGCGTACCGCACCCCTGAACCGGCACCGTCGTGGGGGCGGCACCGCTGACGATCGCACTCTTCACGGGGCCCCCGATCACCGACATCGTCAGGGGGACGTGCCAGACCTGCCGTTTCTTTGACGGCGCATCATAGCCGAAGCGCCCCTGCGTCAGCGTCGCCTGCGTCATGCCGCCGACACATTTTTCCCCGGTCAGCGTCACCAGCGGCACCCCGCCCTGCAGCGTGAAATCGTGCGCCACCGTCGCCACCGGCTTGCCCGAAGCGGCGGACAGTTCCGCCCAAAGCTGATCGGTGTCGGTGTTCCGGTGATTGTACTTCGCCATGTAACGGCGGATGCCCGCGCGGAAGACGTCGGGGCCGAGCGTCGATTCCATCATGCCGATCACCGCCTGCCCCTTCTGGTACGTGATGGTGTCGAACGCCTCGCCGATCTGGTCGACCGTGGTGACCTGGCGGATGATCGGGTGCGTTGCCGCCGTCGCATCGATGCCGAGCGCACCTTCACGATCCTCCGATACCGCGGTCGCCTTCGCGTCCCAGGTCGGATTCAGTTCGCTGCTGGTCTTGTTCTCCATCCACGAGGCGAAACCCTCGTTCAGCCAGAGATCGTCCCACCATTTCATCGTCACGAGATCGCCGAACCATTGGTGCGCCATTTCGTGCGCGACGACGATATAGATGCGTTCGCGCCCGCTCTGCGTCGCGCGCTTGGGGTCGAACAGCACCTCGGGTTCGAAATAGAGGATGGCGCCCCAATTCTCCATCGCGCCGAAGAATTGCGACGAGCCGGGCGCGGCGATCATGTCGAGCTTGGGCAGCGGATAGGGCCGGCCGAAATAATCGTTGTAATAAGCCAGCAGGCGCTTGGCCTGGCTTAGCGCATAATCCCCCTGATCGACCACGTCGCGCCGGGTGATGATGCCGATCTCGGTCTTGCCCTCCATCACCGTCTTTCGCTCGACATCGCCCATGCCGAGGAAGAGGAGATAGCTCGACATCAGCGGCGACTGCTGGAAGCGGTAGAGCTTGGTGCCGTCGCCCTGTCTGGTCACCTGCGCGGCGGGCATGTTCGAGAACGCGGTCTGGTCGCCCCGTGACACCGTGTTGAGCGTGAAGCGCGCCTTGAACCCCGGCTCGTCCCACATCGGTGCGAAGCGGCGCGCGTCGGGCGCCTCGAACTGCGTCGCCAGCATCCGCCCCGCAGACCCGTCCTTGTTGGTGTAATCGATCGCGAAGAACCCCGCTGCCGAGGTGTTGATCGTGCCCGTCCACGCAAAGCTCATCATGTGCGTGCCGGCCGACGCCGCCGTGGGGAGGGTCACGGTGAGCGTCTGGTCCGCCGCGTTCAGCGCGAAGGGGGCGGGCGCACCATCGAATGTGGCGCGCGATATCTTGAGATCCGCCGCGTTGAGCTGGATCGTCCGCGTGGCTTTGCTGACGGCGATCGACACCGTCTCGCTGCCGCTGAAGGTCATCGCCTTGGCGTCGGGTTTGACGCTGATGTCGTATGCGAGCGGCGCAACATCGGTCGGCAAGCGCCCCTGCGCAGCGATGGCGGGAGTGGACACGGCGGCAAGCA
>JALYTP010000233.1 GCA_030854225.1 Pseudomonadota bacterium | reverse complement strand
CCGCCAGCCCGATATGCGCATCAACGATGTCGGCGGGCGCGGCGGACAGGCGCCCGAACCAGAACAGGTTGGTGGCAACCGCGATCAACCTGATCAACAGCCACGCCCCGAAGGCCGCCCCCGTGCCGATCAACGACGCCGCGACGACCAGCATGATCATGCGGCGATCCGCGCTATGATCGGCCAGCTTGCGCGGTTGCGGCACCCGCGTCGTGTTGGGGGACATGGAAACTCACCTGAAGCGGAAGCTGGTCGCTTATATCGTGATGCGATATGGTTCAAGGGAGCAGGACGACGGTGATGACGCCCCACGAGGAACTGACCGACGCCGATTATACCGCGCTGGCGGATCTGCGGTACGCGCTCCGCCAGTTCCAGGCGTTCAGCGAAGGGCGGGCGGCGGCCGTCGGCCTGACGCCGCAGCAGCATCAGGCGCTGCTCGCGATCCGCGGCGCCTCACCCGGACCGGCCGACATCGGTTATGTCGCCGATCGACTGATCCTGAAGCCGCACAGCGCGACGGGGCTGATCAACCGCCTCGAAGCGATGGGCCTGGTCATGCGGCGCGCGTCGCGGGATGACCGCCGCCACGCATTGCTGGAATTGACCCCGAAGGCGCAGGTGTTGCTGGGGCGATTGTCGGCAACGCACCGGGAGGAAATCGTGCGCTTGGAGCCGACGTTGAAAAGGGCGCTGGGCCACCTGGCCTGACAGGGTCGACCGACCGCCTTTCCCTGTTCAGAGCGGCACTGGCTCCGCTGCGCCCCGCCGTTCGGCCCTGCCTTGGTCAAAGATCGCGCGAAGCCCCTCCTTGCGATCGAGGATATCGGCCAGCGACCGGCGGTCGAACACCTCCAGAAACGCGGCCAGCGCCTCGTTGACCACCCCCGTCAACCCGCAGGCGGGGGCGATGACGCAGTGCGCGCAATCGACCAGATCGAACCCTTCTTCGGTCAATCGCAATACCGCGCCGAGATTGATCTCGCCCGCCGGTCGCGCCAGGCGGATACCGCCCGATCGCCCGCGCACGCTTTCGACATAGCCGGCTTTGCCCAGCTTGTGGACCACCTTCATGAGGTGGTTGTGCGATACGCCATAAGCGTCCGCAATCGCGGCAATCGAGGCCTTGCGATCGGATTCCGCGGCCAGATGCAGCAACACGCGCATGGCGTAATCGGTATAGCGGGTCAGGCGCATTCACCCTCTCAAACGATCCTGCGTTAAAGATGTATATTACTTGCATGTTTTAATGCGGGAGAATAGATGCATTTCACCTACATGATTTATGAGTCGCCCTCATGGAACCCGACGATACCCTGGCGGAAGCCGATCTCGAGCGCCTCGTTCCGGCATTCTATGCGCGCGTCCGGGACGATGCGCTGATCGGCCCCGTCTTCAACCGCGCGATCGACGATTGGGAAGCGCATTTGGCGAAGCTGACCGCCTTCTGGTCCTCGCTCATGCTGACCAGCGGCAGGTATAAAGGTCAGCCGGTCGCCGCGCATCTCAAGCACAAGGCCGCGCTCACCCCGGAGATGTTCGATCGCTGGCTCGCCTTGTGGGCCGACGTCACGTCGGAGCTTCTGGCCGCCCCCAAGGCTCGTGCGTTGCAGGACAAGGCGGCGCGCGTGGCGCAGAGCCTGCAGCTCGCCTTATGGTTTCACCTGCCCGACATCGACGCTTCGCCTTCCGCTCGCCAAAGGAGTTCGACATGACCAATGACGTCCTGCGCATCGATGCCGCCGCCCGCGCGGCCGAGCGCGATGCCCATGCGCCATCGCATCATCGGCCAAGCGGCGTTTCAGACTGGTTCGCGTTTGGATTCACCAGGGCGCTGCGGTTCTGCGCCGATACCTTCTTCGCAAAACGCTATGGCCACCGCGCGATCGTGCTCGAGACGGTCGCGGCGGTGCCGGGGATGGTCGGCGCCACGCTCACCCATCTCAGATGCCTGCGCCGCATGTGCGACGACAAGGGCTGGATCCGCACGTTGATGGAGGAAGCCGAGAACGAGCGAATGCACCTGATGACCTTCATTGAGGTCGCGCAGCCTACCTTGTTCGAGCGCCTGGTGATTTTGGCCGTCCAATGGGTGTTCTATCTGGCGTTCTTCTCGCTCTACCTCATCAGCGCCAGGACCGCCCACCGCGTGGTCGGTTATTTCGAGGAGGAGGCGGTCATCAGCTATACGCTCTACCTCGCCGAACTCGACGCGGGCCGCAGCGTGAATGGCCCTGCGCCCGCAATCGCCAAACATTATTGGAAAATGCCCGCCGACGCCACGCTGCGCGATGTGATCCTGGTGGTTCGCGCGGACGAGGCGCACCACAGCGACGTCAATCACGGCTTCGCCAGCGAACTGGCCGGAATCGATGTCGACCATGCCCAGGCGGCGCCCTATCCCGAACATGCGGACGATATCCGCTTCGCGGCGTGAAATGCGCGGGTGGCAGGTTCTTGCGCGGCGCCGTCACATCTCGTCGCGGCTTCGAGCCGAGCCCGTGTGCTCGATGAGATGAATCGCGGCGACGGGGCGCTGCCGCGCCTTGCAACGGTGAGCATGCCACGGTTGGCGGCGAACATCGGTGAAGCGCCGCGCCGCGCCCGGTGTGCGGAACTTTTCCCGTGGCGTCCCAGCCGATCGAGCAAATAAAAACCCCGCCATCCCATTGGAATGGCGGGGCTTTTATGGTGGGCGTGGCAAGGATTGAACTTGCGACCCCTGCGATGTCAACACAGTGCTCTACCACTGAGCTACACGCCCACGAGGGAGCGGCCATTAGCGGGGGTTTATGCCGCGCGCAAGCGCCGCGGCGCGCTGGCCGAACAGGGCGAGGTTATAAACCGCCGGCATTGTCGCGCTGGAACACGCGGTCGACCTCCAGCACGAGATCGCGCAGATGGAAAGGCTTCGACAATACGCGCGCATTGGGCATCGACTTGCCGGCCTTCAGCGTTACCGCGGCGAAGCCGGTGATGAACATCACGCGCAGATCGGGGCACATCTCGCCCGCTTTCTGCGCCAGTTCGATCCCGTCCATTTCGGGCATCACGATATCGCTGAGCAACAGGTCGAAGCGCTCGGTCTCGAGCAGCGGCAGCGCCGCCGTGCCGCGATCGACCGCGCTGACCGCATACCCCGAGCGTTCGAGCGCACGGGTGAGATACTCGCGCATCACCTGATCGTCTTCGGCGAGCAAAATCCTGATCATGCGAGTCCCGCTATGTGTCCCGGCGCGCACGGTTATGCCAAAGCCCTTAAGAAATTCCAGCGTCAACTCGCCCCGGTTGCTGCCCGGCCCGGCGCGATCTACGATGCCGCGATGCCGGGGGCCGCTTCCTCTTTCGATCTGCTCGACGCGGTGGACATCCCGGCCAGCCCGGTCGTGCTGTCCGTGCCGCACGGCGGGCGGGATTACCCGCTGACGCTGCGCGCCGCGCTCAGGGTGCCGCTGGAGGCGTTGCTGCCGCTCGAGGATCGGCATGTCGATACGCTGCTGCTGGCGGCACGCTCGCGCGAGGCGACGCTGGTCCAGCGCCTGGCGCGTGCCTGGATCGACCTCAACCGCGGCGAGCACGAACGCGACTGGGTGATCGACGACGGCGCGCAACGCCAACGCCTGCCGCATGCATCGGCCAAGCTGCGCGGCGGGCTGGGGC
>JALYTP010000232.1 GCA_030854225.1 Pseudomonadota bacterium | reverse complement strand
GTTCGAGGGCGCGTCGCGTAGCGTCGAATTGATGGAATCGTGGGAAAAGTGATTCATCGCCCTGACTGCATCGCCTTCTACAAGGCCGTGGGTCTAGGCGGAAATTGGTATCGAACTGTTTAAGAACGGGGCGGCCGGGCGCTCAGCACGGGCGCCCAACAGGGACACTCAGCACGGGCACTCAATCGTCGCGAGAAATCTTCTCTTGCCGCTCGTGAAGTTCCTGCGCTTCTACCGTCATCGTCGCGATCGGCCGAGCTTCGAGGCGCGCGAGCGAAATCGGCTCGCCGGTCACTTCGCAATAGCCGTATTCACCCTCGTCGAGGCGGCGCAGCGCCGCGTCGATCTTGGCAATCAGCTTGCGCTGACGGTCGCGCGTGCGCAGCTCGATGGACCAGTCGGTCTCGCTCGATGCGCGATCGGTCAAGTCGGCCTCACGCAGCGAATCGACCTGCAACTGCGACAGTGTCCCCTGCGATTCGCGCAGGATCGCGTCTTTCCACGCGAGCAGCTTGTCGCGGAAATACGCCTGCTGACGTTCGTTCATGAAGGGCTCGTCGGCACCCGGACGGTAGCCGTCCGCCGGCGGCGCGGGCGGTACGAAATTCACGGAATCGTCGAACTGTTGCAATGCCGTCGCCATTCCCAGTCTCCCCCGATCCCTTTCGCGGTGCCTTGTAGCACCTGCGAAGCGATCCCTTGCGGCGGGCCTATAGCCGCGCCCGCGACGCTCCACAAGCGGACGGCCTCGCGCCGGTCCATGCCGGTTTTCAACTTGCGATCGGCTGAACAACACGCTTGCCGGATAATCCGGTCATCGGCCGATCGGGCAGGTTAACCGTGAATATGTCTCACGCTGGCACGTTAACCATATGAGTCTTGGTCAATCGCGGAAAAATAAGCGCAAGTAACGTGAAAGATTGGTTAATGCGATTGAACTTAATTCTTTGTTGGGCAGTGTGGACCGATAGCGGCCTACCAGAGGCTACAGGACCAAGGCCGACCGGTTACTATGGTCGGGGCAGAGAAAGATCGAAACCATGTCTGTTCGGATGGCCCTTGCAAAACTTTGCGCCTGCGCAGCGGGCGGCGCGCTTGTCGGTGGCGGCGCGGTTCATGTCGCGGAACGTACCCAGGTGCGCCACGTCGCGCACAAGCGAATCGTCCGCACCAAGGTGGCATCCGCCGGATCGCGCGTTCGCAAGATCGTCCGCACGACGACGCAGGCAAGTTGCGCCCCGCAGGTGATAACGGTCGCCAGCCAGGCCGCGCCGATCCCGCTCGCGCCGGCCGAAGGGTTGACCGGCGGCGGAGGCGGCACCGGCGTAACCGTTCTCGGCGGCAGCGGCGGCCTTGGCGGCTTCGGCGGTGGTTTCTTCGCCGGCGGATCGTTCGGCGGCGGTGGCGGCGGCAGCGGCGGCATCGTGATTTCATCCACATCGAGCGGGGGCAGCACGTCGTCGAGCACGAGCGGCGGCAGTACCTCGTCGGCATCCGGCGGTTCGGGCGGGTCGAGCACGTCGTCCAGCACAGGGGGCGCCAATGTATCGAGCACTTCCTCGACCGGGGGCAGCAGCTCGTCGGGCAATGTCTCATCCTCTTCCAGCGGCAACGTCTCGTCGTCCACCTCTTCGTCCACCTCGTCCTCGTCGAGCGGCAACGTCTCGTCCTCGACCAGCTCGAGCGGCAATGTCAGCTCGTCAACTTCCTCCTCAACCTCGTCGTCGAGCTACGGATCGAGCAGCAAGGGATGGAGCACCAGCGGCGGCTGGTCGTCCAATGGCGGCTGGTCTTCGACCGGCGGGCATGGCTCGACCGGCAGCACGGGTGGCCCACCAGCGCCTGTTCCCGCGCCGCCGATGGTCCTGCTGTTCGGCGCGGCGGCCGCGGCGCTGGTCGCACGCAAGCGCTTCGCCAAGGGCGCGCAGGCGGCCTGAGCCGATACGCCACGAAAACGATCGGGCCCGTCTCGCAAGAGGCGGGCCTTTTCGCGCTACGCTACGGGCAAGGCTGACCCCAGCGCCCGGGCCTCAACGTCGCGCGGCGCGGGTTGCGCGCGCGGGAGGCGCTCGGCATAGCGTGGCCGCGATGCACGATATCCGCCTGATCCGGGACGATCCCGCCGCGTTCGACGCCGCTCTGGAGAGGCGCGGGCTGCCCCCCGCCGCCGCGACACTTGCCGCGCTCGATGAAAGGCACCGTGCGCTCATCACCGAATTGCAGATCGGGCAAGCACGTCGCAACGAGGCGTCGAAGGCGATCGGTGCCGCCAAGGCGCGCGGCGACGATACCGCCGCGGCCGCGCTGATGGCGGACGTCGCCGCGCTCAAGGCGCGCCTTCCCGCGATCGAAGCGGAGGAGAAAGCGATCGGTGACGAACTGTCAGCCGCGCTCGCCACGTTGCCCAATGCTCCCTTGCCCGACGTATCGCGTGGCGCGGACGAGGCCGACAACGTGCTGGTGCACGAACGCGGCACTCGCCCGGCGTTCGCGTTCGAGGTGAAGGAGCACGACGTTATCGGCCCGGCACTCGGGCTCGATTTCGAAACCGGCGCCATGCTCGCCGGCGCACGGTTTACGCTGGTGCGGGGCGCCGCGGCACGGCTCAACCGCGCGCTCGGTCAGTTCGGGCTCGACGTGCTGACCCGCGATCATGGTTATGAGGAGGTGGCCCCACCCCTCATGGTGCGCGACGAGGCGATGTTCGGCACGGGACAGCTGCCCAAATTCGCCGAGGATCTGTTTCAGACCACCGACGGCCGCTGGCTGATCCCGACGGCGGAGGTGAGCCTCACCAATATCGTGCGCGATAAGATCCTCCACGCCGACGAATTGCCGCTCCGCTTCACCGCGCTCACCGCCTGCTTCCGCTCCGAAGCGGGGGCGGCGGGGCGTGATACGCGCGGGTTCATCCGCCAGCACCAGTTCGAAAAGGCCGAGATGGTCTCGATCGTCGAACCCGATCAGTCCGAGGCCGAGCACGAGCGGATGACGGCCGTGGCCGAAGAGGTGCTGATCCGGCTCGACCTGCCCTATCGCCGCATGAAGCTATGCACCGGCGACATGGGGTTCTCCGCCGCGCGCACCTACGATCTCGAGGTCTGGCTACCGGGGCAGAAACGGTATCGCGAGATTTCGAGCTGCTCCACCTGCACCGATTTCCAGGCGCGGCGGATGAACGCGCGCTATCGACCCGAGGGCGAAAAGACGACGCGCTTCGTCCACACGCTCAACGGATCGGGGCTGGTGGTAGGGCGGATGATGGTCGCGATCCTGGAGAATTATCAGCAGGCGGACGGATCGGTCGCGGTGCCCGCCGCGCTCCAGCCGTATCTGCGCGGCCTCGACCGGCTCGAGCCTGCGGCATGAGGGTGCGGCGAGCCTGTATCGCGCTCGCCACCCTCTGGTTGCTCGTCGGCTGCATCCCGCAGGTCGCGCCGCCGTATCGCGAGCCCGCCTATCCGCCCCCGCCGCCCGTCCGGGACGATCGTTATACCCGGCAGACCGACGATCGTTATCCTCCACCGGAGGACGATCGATACGCCCCACCGCAGGACGACCGCGTCACGACGCTCCCCGCGCCGCCGCCGGCCTGGAAGGCGCGTCCCGTCACCCCCGATGCGACGACGATTCCGGCCGGCACCTATGTCGTCCAACCCGGCGATACGC
>JALYTP010000231.1 GCA_030854225.1 Pseudomonadota bacterium | reverse complement strand
CCTCCGCGTCGGAGGGGCTGGCCAATGCGTGGGTAGAGGCGCTGGCGTGCGGCACGCCGATCGTCATCACCGATGCCGGCGGCGCGGCGGAAGTCGTCACCGACGGCGCTTATGGCCGCATCGCCGCACGCACCGCCCCCGCTTTTGCCGCCGCGATCGGCGACCTGCTCGCCGCACCGCCTGCGCCTGCCGATGTGCGCCGGGGCGCGGAGCGGTTCACCTGGGAGGCGAACACCGCCGCTTTATACGATCATCTGCGCGGGCTCGTCGCCGGTCACTCCAGCGGGTAGAGCGCGCCCGCGATCCAGCGCCCCTCGCCGCGCAATACCGCCCAGGCGCGCGCGGCGGCACGGCTGTCCATCGCCTCGACGCCGATGCCGCGCTGCTCGAGCGCGCGAACCAGCGCGGGTGACGGCCGGTCGAGCGTAGCGCCTGTGCCGAGCAGGATGAATTCGGGCAGCGGATCGAGCGCGAACAGCGGCGCGAGATCGGCCTCGCCCAGCATCGCGACAGGCGGCGGCGTCCAGCCTTCGGCGCGCACGGGCGTGATGAGCAAAGCAGTGTAGACGTTGTCGTCGATCCGGAACCCGCTACCCGAAATCCCGGCGATCACCGGGCCCTCGGCGCGTTCGCGGTCGATCCGCATCAGGGCATGTCTTTGTAACGCACCCGCTCGGCCCCGGAGGTCGCTGCCGCGACCTTGGGCTCCTTCGGCTCGGCGCGCAGCCCGAGCGTGATGAGCAGCGAGGACGACACGTAGATCGACGAATAGGTGCCGACGATGATGCCCAGGATCATCGCCGCGGTGAAGCCGCGCAACACATGCCCGCCGAACACCAGCATCGAGCCGAGCGCGAGCAGGATCGTCAGCGAGGTCATCACCGTGCGCGGCAGCGTTTCGTTGACGCTGAGATCGATGATCTGCGGCATCTCCATCTTGCGGTAGCGGCGCATGTTTTCGCGAATACGGTCGTCGATCACGATCTTGTCGTTGATCGAATAACCGATGATCGTCAGCACCGCCGCGACGATATTGAGATCGAACTCGAACTGCGTCAGCGCGAAGAAGCCGAGCGTCATCAGCACGTCGTGGAGGATCGCGACGACGGTCGACACGCCGAACTGCCATTCGAAGCGGAAGATCGCGAACAGCCCGATACCGAGCACCGCGAGCACGACCGCGAGGATGCCCTTCTGGACCAGCTCGCCCGATACCTTGCCCGACACCGCATCCTGTTTGGAGAATTTGGTGCCGGGGAAATTCTGCGACAGCGCCGCGGTCACCTTGTTGACCACCTTGTTGGTCGCCGCATCGTCGCTCGAATCGGGGCGCGGCAGGCGGATCGAGACCGTCACCTTGTCGCTATATTGCTGCAGCGAGGCCTGCCCCACCCCGAGCCCGTCGACCACCGATCGCACCTTGTCGAGATTGGGTGCCTGCGCGAACTTTTCCTCGATCATGATGCCGCCGACGAAATCGACGCCCATGTTCAGCCGGTTGACGAACACCAGCGCGATCGCCGCGATGGTCAGCAACGTGGTCAGCCCGAACGCCCAATAACGCAGCCGCACGAAGCCGATATTGGTGTTGTCGGGGACGATCTTGAGAAGGCGCATGGTCTGTCAGCCTGCGAATCAGATGTGGATTTCGCTCGGGCGGTTCCGGCGGATCCAGAACACGACGAGCATGCGCGTGAAGGTGACGGCGGTGAACACCGAGGTGGCGATGCCGATCAGCAGCACGACCGCGAAGCCCTTCACCGGCCCGGAGCCGAGCAGCAGCATGATGACGCCCGAAATGCCGTGCGTCATGTTCGCCTCGAAGATCGTGCGGCTGGCTTCCTTGTACCCCAGTTCGACCGACTGGATTACACTGCGTCCGCGTCGTCGTTCCTCGCGGATGCGTTCGTTGATCAGCACGTTGGCGTCGACCGCGGTGCCGATCGTCAGCACGAAGCCGGCGATACCCGGCAGCGTCAGCGTGCCGCCGATCGTCGCCAGCACGCCCAGGATCACCACGATGTTGATGACGACGGCAAGGTTCGCATAGACGCCGAACCGGCCATAAGTGAGGAACATGAACACGATCACCGCGCTCACCGCGATCGCCGAGGCGAGGATGCCGGCATGGATCGAATCGGCGCCGAGATCGGGGCCGACGGTGCGTTCCTCGATCACCTTCAGCGCGATCGGCAACGCACCCGATTTCAGCTCGATCGCCAGCTGGTTGGCGCTGTCGTTGGTGAAATTACCCTCGATATAGCCGCTGCCGCCGAGAATCGGGGTGTTGATCGACGGTGCCGAGATCACCTGATTGTCGAGCACGATGGCGAACCGCTTGCCGACATTGGCTTGGGTGATGCGCGCGAAGATCTTGCCGCCCTCGCTGTTGAACGAGAAATTCACGATCGGCGAATTGTCGTCCTGCCGGTGCCCGGCGCTCGCGTCGGTCAGCATGTCGCCGGTCAGCACCGCGCGGCGCTGGACCAGCAATTGTCCGCCGGGGCGTTCGGCATCGGGCAGGATCTGCGTGCCGAGCGGCGGCAGCTGGCCCGGCGTCACCACGCTGTCGGCGACCATCTTGAACTCGAGCTTGGCGGTCTTGCCGAGCAATTCCTTGAGCGCGGTGGGGTTCTGCAAGCCCGGCACCTGCACGACGATGCGGCTGGCGCCTTCACCGACGATCGACGGCTCCTTGGTGCCAAGCGCGTCGATCCGCTTGCGCAGCACGTCGGTGGCGGTGCTCATCGCGTCGCTGATCGCCTTGTCGAGCCCGGCCTGGGTCGGCTTGACCACGAAGCGGGTCGAATCGACCACAGTGATGTCCCAGTCGCGCTGGCCCGACAGGCCGACGCCCTGCGTCATCCGGTTGAGCACTTCGCGCGCCGCGTCGATCTGGGCGGGGTCGCGCACCAGGAAGCTCAGCTGGCCGCCCTGGCTCGAAATGTCGCCGGTCGCGATCTTCGGGCTGGCGCGGTCAAGCTCGCCGACGATCCGGTCGCGCATGGTATCGAGCCGCGTCGCCGCCAGCTCGTCGGTATTCGCCTCTAGCAGCAGGTAGCTGCCGCCCGCCAGATCGAGCCCGAGGTTGATACGCGGATGCACCGGCCAGCTGCTTGTAACGCGTTCGGGCAGGAAACTCGGCACGGCGAGCAGCATCAGCGCGACGAGCACGCCGATGATCGAGATCACCTTCCAGCGAGGAAAATCGAGCATGGCGTCAGTCGTTCGCCGGTTTCGACCCGAGCGGCGTGACCTCGGCCAGCGTCACCTTGACGACGCGCACCTTGATGCCGCTCGCAATCTCGACCTCGACGAACACGTCCTCCACCTTGGTCACCTTGCCCGCGATGCCGCCGGCGGTAATCACCGAATCGCCGCGCTTGACCGCGCCGATCGTTGTCGCCTGCACCTTCGCGCGGCGTTGCTGCGGGCGGATGATGAGGAAATAGAAGGCGGCGATGATGAGGATGAACGGCGCGAAGGCGACGATGCCCGCGGCACCGCTGTTGGCGGCGGCGCCGGCGCTCTGGGCATAGGCTGGGGTGGCGAACATAGACGTCCCGAAATGGAGTGGCCAAATTGGCGTGGAAGGCGAGGCCGAAAACCGGCCGGCCCGTCAAGCGCCGCGCGCTATCATCAAGCGGACGGCGGCGCAACACGCGCGGCCGCTTGCATCC
>JALYTP010000230.1 GCA_030854225.1 Pseudomonadota bacterium | reverse complement strand
GCCGACGGGTTGGGCCAGCCGTCGCGCGGCGCGACGAGGCGCAGCTCGGCCAGCCCGAAGTTGAGCATCGCGCGCGCCGTCTTGCCGATATTCTCACCCAGTTGCGGACGGACGAGGACGAAGACGGGCGGCGGTGCTGCGGCGATGAGCGGGGAGGCGCTCACCCCTTGCCCACCTCGGCGACGTTGCCGGCGAATTCCTCGAAATCCTTCGCCTCGGCGAAGTCGCGGTAGACGCTCGCGAAACGGATATAGGCGACCGAGTCGAGACCTTTCAGCGCCTCCATCACCATCTCGCCGATGCGTTTGGAGGATACGTCGCCGTCGCCCAGCGTCTCGAGCTGACGCTGGATGCCGCTGACCAGTTTCTCCAGCTGCGGCGCGTCGAGCGGGCGCTTGCGCGCGGCGATGGCGAGCGATCGCAACAATTTGTCGCGGTCGAAAGGCTCGCGCTTGTCGTCGCTCTTGATGACGATCAGGTCGCGCAGCTGGATCCGCTCGAACGTGGTGAAACGCGCCGCGCAGGCCTCGCACTGGCGCCGCCGCCGGATCGCCGCGCCATCCTCGGTCGGGCGCGAATCCTTTACCTGGCTGTCTTCATGGCCACAGAACGGACAGCGCATCGTCTACCGGTTCATTTTCCGGTAGGCGGCATAGCCTGCGCCGAGCAGTGCGCCGCCGACGAGCGAGATCGGCAGCACGATCGCGGCCAGCAGGCCGACAGCGGCGCCGCCGACGATCCTGTTGCCATCGTCGCCGCCGATGAATTTCGCCGTGCGATCGACCGCGCCGTCGAGGATATCGATGACGTCGTCGCCGACCGCGCGCACGGTGTCTTCGAAACTGGTCTTGGTCTTTTGAATATCGTCCATGTCAGCTCTCCGGATAGATCGGGAACCGGTGACATAGTACACTAACACGCTCACGTACAGCGGCTTCTACCTGCGCGTCGCCCGCTTCGCCGTTCTTGCGCAGGCCGTCGAGCACATCGGCGACCATGTTGCCGATGTCGCGGAACTCCGCCGCGCCGAAGCCGCGCGTGGTGCCCGCGGGCGATCCGACGCGGATGCCGCTCGTCTTGACCGGGGGCAGCGGATCGTTGGGGATGCCGTTCTTGTTGCAGGTGATGCTCGAGCGTTCGAGCGCCTCGTCGGCGTCCTTGCCGGTGACACCGAGCGGGGTGAGGTCGACCAGGGCGAGATGCGTGTCGGTGCCGCCCGAAACCAGGTTGGCACCGCGCTCCTTGAGCGTTGCCGCGAGCATTTTGGCGTTCTCGACCACGGCGGCGATATAGCTTTTGTAGCCCGGCTCGAGCGCCTCGCCGAACGCCACCGCCTTGGCCGCGATGACGTGCATCAGCGGGCCGCCCTGCAGCCCCGGGAACACCGCGCTGTTGATCTTCTTGGCGATCGCCTCGTCGTCGGTCATCACCATCCCGCCGCGCGGGCCGCGCAGCGTCTTGTGCGTGGTGGTCGTCACGACATGCGCGTGGCCGAACGGTGTCGGGTGCAGCCCGCCCGCGACGATCCCGGCGAAATGCGCCATGTCGACCATGAACAGCGCTCCCACCTCGTCGGCGATGGCGCGGAACCTGGCGAAGTCGATCTGGCGGGGATAGGCCGACCCGCCGGTGATGATCAGCTTGGGGCGATGCTCCTTGGCGAGTCGCTCGACCTGATCGAAGTCGATCAGGTGCGTGTCGGGATGCACGCCGTATTGCACCGCGTTGAACCATTTGCCCGACATCGCCGCCTTGGCGCCGTGGGTCAGGTGGCCGCCGGCATCGAGGCTGAGGCCCATGATCGTGTCGCCCGGCTTCACCAGCGCGAGCATCACCGCGCCATTGGCCTGCGCGCCCGAATGCGGCTGGACGTTGGCGAAGCCGCAGCCGAACAATTGCTTGGCGCGCTCGATCGCCAGCGTCTCGACCTCGTCCGACGGTTCGCAGCCCTGATAGTAGCGCTTGCCCGGATACCCCTCGGCATATTTGTTGGTGAACACCGACCCTTGCGCCTCCAGCACCGCCTTCGACACGATATTCTCGCTGGCGATCAGCTCGATCTGGGTCTGCTCGCGCTTGAGTTCGTGGCGCACGCCGCCGAACACCGCCGGGTCCGCCTCGGCGAGGCCGCGAGTGAAGAAGCCGTCCGGCTGGACGTCGTGCAGCGCGCTCGGGTTGGTGCTCATGCGGGTTCCTGTGCGAAACGGGGGTGGCTCAATTTGTCGACGCGGTGTTGGTGGCGACCGCCGGCAAACTCGGCGGACAGGAAGGCGGCGACGCAGGCTTTCGCCATCTCCTCGCCGATCAACCGCGCACCCAGCGCGATGGCGTTGGCATCGTTATGGGTGCGCGCGAGCGTTGCGGAGAGCGGTTCGGACACGAGCGCGCAGCGGCAGGCCGGATGGCGGTTGGCGGCGATGGCGATGCCGATGCCCGACCCGCACAATGCGATGCCGCGATCCGCGCTTCCATCGGCCAGCGCCTCGGCAACGGCATAACCGTAATCGGGATAATCGACGCTCGCGGCGCCATCGGTGCCGAGATCGGCCACCACATGGCCCTCGCTCCGCAGCCACTGCGTCAGCACCGTCTTCAAGGCGACGGCGGCATGATCCGATGCGATGGCGATGCGCATGTGCGGGGCGCTTCCTTATGGACCGGCTGGCGGGATGGGCGCTCCCATAGCTGCCCACGGGATCGATTGCCATCTTCTTTCCGGATCGTCGCGCTTGCCTGCCATCGCCCCCATTGCCGCCGTGACGACAAGCGGTTACGCCTCGTCCCGTGACCGACCCCGCCGCCGATGCTCGCGCACGATTGACTGAAGCGCTGGTGCGCACCGGTGCAGAGGATCGCGCGGCGTTCCGCGATCTCTACCGGCTCACCGCGACGAAGCTTTTCGGCATCTGCCTGCGTATCTGCGGTGAGAGGCAGGCGGCGGAGGACGTGTTGCACGATGTGTATCTGACGGTGTGGAGGCGCGCCGGCGCGTACGAACCGGGGCGGGCGAGCCCGATCACCTGGCTCGCCACGATCGCCCGCAACCGCGCGATCGACTGGCGGCGGGCGCAGGGGGTGCGGCGCGCCGATTCGATCGACGCGGCGCTACCGCTACCCGATCCGGCGCCTTTGGTGAGCGAGACGCTGGAAAAGGACGAGCTTGCCCATCATCTTCACGACTGCCTGAAGGAACTGGAGGAGCGGCAACGTGACGCCATCGGCACCGCCTTTTTCGATGGCGTGACCTATGCCGAACTGGCGGCGCGCAAGGGGGTGCCGCTGGGCACGATGAAAAGCTGGGTTCGGCGTGGTCTGGCGAAGTTGAAGGATTGTTTGGAACGATGAGCGACGAGGGCACCATGACGGACGGCGACCACATCGCGCCCGACGTGACGGCGGCCGAACTCGCGCTCGGGCTGCTCGAGGGTGACGATCGGTCCGCGGCGCTGCGCCGCGTGCTGGCCGATCGCGCTTTCGCCGCCGATGTGGATCGCTGGCGGACGTATCTGTCGCAGCTGTTCGATTTGTGGCCCGAATCGAGCGTCAGCGACGATGTGTTCGCGCGGGTCGAGGGGTCGCTCGATGCGCCGGCATCGGTTCCCGCGCGGCACGGCCGTGCGTGGCCGGCGGTCGCCGCGCTGACGAGCGTCGCGGCGGCGGTGTTGCTCGTGATCCTGATCGCGCGGCCCGTGCCCACGC
>JALYTP010000229.1 GCA_030854225.1 Pseudomonadota bacterium | reverse complement strand
AGATCACGTTGGTCGGGATATACGCCGACACGTCGCCGGCCTGCGTTTCGATGATCGGCAGCGCGGTGAGCGAGCCCGAGCCATTGTCCTTGTTCATCTTCGCCGCGCGCTCGAGCAGGCGCGAATGGAGATAGAACACGTCGCCGGGATAGGCTTCGCGGCCCGGCGGGCGGCGCAGCAGCAGCGACATCTGGCGATACGCGACCGCCTGCTTCGACAGATCGTCATACACGATCAGCGCATGCATGCCGTTGTCGCGGAAATATTCGCCCATCGCGCAGCCGGTATAGGGCGCGAGGAACTGCAAAGGTGCCGGGTCCGAAGCGGTCGCGGCGACGACGATCGAATAATCCATCGCGCCGTTCTCGGTAAGCGTGCGGACGAGCTGCGCGACGGTCGAGCGCTTCTGCCCGATCGCGACGTACACGCAGTACAGCTTGGCGCCTTCGTCGCTGCCCTTGTGCGCGTCCTTCTGGTTGATGAAGGTGTCGATCGCGACCGCCGACTTGCCGGTCTGGCGATCGCCGATGATCAGCTCGCGCTGACCACGGCCGACGGGGACGAGCGCGTCGATCGCCTTCAACCCGGTCTGCACCGGCTCGTGGACCGAGGTGCGCGGGATGATGCCGGGCGCCTTAACTTCGACGCGGCTGCGCCCGGTCGTCTCGATCGGGCCCTTGCCGTCGATCGGGTTGCCGAGGCCATCGACCACGCGGCCGAGCAACGCCTTGCCGACCGGCACATCGACGATCGTGCCGGTGCGCTTGACGACGTCGCCTTCCTTGATCTGCGAATCCGACCCGAAGATCACGACGCCGACATTGTCGGCCTCCAGGTTCAAGGCCATGCCCTGCACGCCGTTCGAGAACTCGACCATCTCGCCCGCCTGGACGTTGTCGAGACCGTGGATGCGCGCGATGCCGTCGCCGACCGACAGCACCTGCCCGGTTTCCGAAACCTGCGCCTCGGTGCCGAACGACGCGATCTGGTCCTTGATGACCTTGGAGATTTCTGCGGCGCGGATATCCATGCGTGTTGCCTTTTAGCCTTTCATCGCGTGCGCGAGGGAATGGAGACGGGTCTTGATCGACGAATCGATCATCTGGCTGCCGATCTTCACGACCAGCCCGCCGAGGAGCGAGGGATCGACCGCGAGATCGACCGAAACGTCACGGCCGACGCGCTGGCGCAGTTGCTGCGTGAGCGCATCGACCTGGGCGGTATCGAGCGGGTGCGCCGAGACGATCTCCGCCGACGTTTCGCCGCGGTGGTCGGCGGCGAGCGCGCGGAACGCGCGGATGATCTGCGGCAGCTGCGACAGGCGGCGGTTCTGCGCCAGCACGCCGAGGAATTTGGCGGTGGTCGCATCGAGCTTCATCGCCGTGGCGACGGCGTCGATGCCCTTCACCGCATCGACCCGGCTGACCAGCGGGCTGGTGATGAGCCGGGCGAGTTCGGGCGATTCGTCGATCGCGGCACGCACCGAACCCAGGCTCGATTCGACCGTCGGCAGCGCCTTCTCGTCGCGCGCAAGCTCGAACAGGGCGGTCGCATAGCGACCACCTAAGCTTGCCTGAATACCGCCGGATGTCTCCACGCGATCGAAATCCTCACTGGGAACGGTTTGCGATCCATATGAAAAGGAGGGCCAAAGCAGGCCCCCCACATGGGTCGCCGCGCGGTTAGCATCGGGGGGCGGGGGATGCAAGTCGGGCGGCTGTTGGCGGGCTTGATCGTGCGATGGCGTACTCGGCTGGCATTTTGCCGCCCGTGCGGCATATGGAGCCGGAGCAAAGGACCATAACGACGATGAAGCCCGTCTCTGATCTGATCAAGAAGAAGCCAGCGCAAGCGGCACAACACCGCGAGCGCCGCTTTCCGTCCACCCCGTCACAGCCCGTCGATGTCGAACACACCGAGCGTTTGCGCGCGCTTTTCTCGGTCCCGCCAGCGGCGCGCGATCGAGCGTGGAGGAACGAGTTCTGGGACGCCGTCTGGACAGCCGCGCTCCGAGTTGCGGATCCACTGATTTTCGTCGCCGCCGACGGATTTGCCTATTTACGCCTGAACGTGCCGGCAGCTGGAACGCATGGAGCGAATTCGCTGGCCAACGTTGCGGCCAGCATGGTCGGGCAAGGGGGTGGCGTGGCCGTGTTCGCCTGACCGGACAAATCCTCGACCGACGCTGAATTCATCATGTCGATGGGCGTGCTGGACAGCATTCTCCGCTTCGACGATCCGTTTGGCGAGCCGAGCGAAATCGCCGACGGGCAGGAGGTTGTCGACCCCGCGCATATCGCAATAGCCAGCGTCGAACATGCCGAGACGGTCACGTTGAAGACCGAGCAGCCGGTGCTGACCGCGACCCCGTCCGAACACTATCTGTCGAAGGCCGCGGCGCGCGCCCTGCAACGGCATTTGATAGAGGGATGGGGTCTTGTCGATCCACGCATATGCCTGATGACCATCCCCGCCCTGCGGCCGAGCCGCTCCCTAGTGATCGGCAAATCGCACGCGCAGTTCGCGGCGGAAGGGGTGACGGACGAGTTGATCACGCTGCGCGCACGCGCGCTGAGCTGGTATTTCCCGCCGAGCCGCAGTCTGATGCTGATGCCCGACGAATGGACCGTCGAGACCATGACCCCGCTCGCCGAGCTAACATAACCTCGCGGTAAGCGCGGCCATTTGTTTGAGCGCAAGCACCGGGATGATGCGCGCGCGCCGTGCGCCTATATCCGGGGAATGGACCAGCAGGACATCATCGATCCCGATACCGCCTGGGCCGCGTTCGACCGGCGCGACCGGGGGTATGACGGGCGTTTCGTCGGCGCGGTTTCGACCACCGGCATCTATTGCAAGCCAAGCTGCCCGGCGCGGCACCCCAAGCGCGAGCATGTCGCCTTTTACCGCGACGGGGCCGAGGCGCGCGCCGCCGGTTTCCGCGCCTGCCTGCGCTGCAAGCCGGACGAGGTCGGTCGTGACCGGATCGCGGTGGCGCGCGCCGTCGCGTTGCTCGAGGCGGCGGAGGAGTTGGTCGGGCTCGAGGAACTGGCGGCGCGCGTGGGCTACGCGCCGCATCATTTCCACCGCCTGTTCAAGCGCGCGACCGGGGTGACTCCGGCGGCCTATGCGCGCGGGCTGAAGGCGCAGCGCGCGGCGCGGACGCTCAGCGAGGAAACCAGCGTGACGCAGGCGATCTACGAGGCCGGCTATTCCGCGCCGAGCCGCTTCTACGAAGGCGGCGCCAGGCGGCTGGGGATGACGCCGAGCGCGTGGGCGCGGGGCGGGGCGGGGGTCACGATACGCTGGACCATCGCCGACACCAGTCTCGGCAAGATGCTCGTCGCGGCGACCGACAAGGGGCTGTGCCGGGTGTCGTTCGACGAGGATGAGACGGCGCTCGAAACGCGCTTTCCCAAGGCCGAGATCGTCTCCGGCGGCGCTGCGCTCGCCGATCTTGCCGCGCGCGTGGTGGAGGCGGTCGAATCGCCCGAGCGCGGCGCACCCGGCGGTTGGGACCTGCCGCTCGACGTGCGCGGCACCGCGTTTCAGGAGGCGGTGTGGCAGGCACTGCGCGACATCCCGGCGGGCGAGACGCGCAGTTACGCCGAGCTGGCGGAGATCGCCGGCAATCCCAAGGCGGTGCGTGCGGTGGGCAGCGCGTGCGGCGCCAACAACGTCGCCGTCGTCATCCCGTGCCACCGCGTCCA
>JALYTP010000228.1 GCA_030854225.1 Pseudomonadota bacterium | reverse complement strand
GTGTAGCTGATGGGCGCTGATGCCCTTCTTGCTTCCGTTGAGCAGGGCGAACGCCATCAGCCACTTATTGAGCGGGATTTTGCTGTCTTCCATGATCGTGCCGACCGTCACCGAAAAGGGCTTGGCGCACTCGTTGCACTTGTAGACGCCGGGGCGGGTGCTCTTACCCGCCAGCTTAGTGATGCGGCCAAACGTGCCACAGCGCGGGCATACCGGACCATTCGGCCAGTGCAGGGCTTCAAGATGCTCGCGGGCTAGGTTGGCGTCGCTGTAAACTGGATCGGTGATGTTCATGCACTTGAAATACGCCTACCCGGTCGGTACGTCAAGTATATAATTGCCAACATCTCTGCGCAGTAGATCACTGGAACACCTGCTTCGAAGCAGATGAACTCGTAATGCCCGCCCTGATCGAGATTTTGGAACACCCCAACGGCTGACGTCCAAGACAAGCACGCGTTCGAACAGCCTGGTTGGTTTTATCACGTCGGACAGAAGGGCTTGCGGTCCGGGACGCTCTCGCAGGGTCAGGCCGCTCTCACCAGGGTCAGTATAGGTCTTGACGATGTTGAAGCCGTGTTGCGCCGCATACGCTGAAATTGCTCTGGTTTGATTGCGATCGAATAGCGCTGGTGGTCCTTGGACATCCGCAAATATTGGGCCGCTGAGATAAGGTGTTGCTGTGTGTCCGACATCTAGCAACCTATCCGATCGTTTAGGACAGTGAGCAATGACAGCGTGGGTGTTTGCGGCTCGTGAGCGCACTGTCTGGAATCCACCCGATTTTGTTGAAAAGCTCCAGCATGGGTTTTGCCGTGTAACATTCGAACTTAACAAGCGCGTAACACGCATTTAAAATTCACCAAAGACATGGTGCTAGAATAATTGCTCGACATCGACGGCAAAGCAATCGCACAAGAGTTTTTCAACGCAATCCACCCAATACCCGCCACCGCCCACCGCAATCTTTAGGCATGGACCATCTGCCGCCCCGGCTTTAGGGCTGCGCGCTTCGACAACGATGCGGAAATAGCGAGCCTTGGCCAACGTAGCGGTGATCGGCGCCCAGTGGGGCGATGAGGGCAAGGGCAAGATCGTCGACTGGCTCGCCGAGCGCGCTGACATGGTCGTGCGCTTCCAGGGCGGGCACAATGCCGGGCACACGCTCGTCGTCGGCGACAAGGTGTACAAGCTCTCGCTGCTGCCCTCGGGCATCGTGCGCGGCACGCCCTCGGTGATCGGCAACGGCGTGGTGCTCGATCCCTGGGCGCTGAAGGCGGAGGTTGAAAAGCTGCGCGGCCAGGGCGTGACCATCACTTCGGACACGCTGATGATCGCCGACAATTGCGCGCTGATCCTGCCCTTCCACCGCGATCTCGACAGTTTGCGCGAGGATGCATCGGGCGCGGGCAAGATCGGCACGACGCGGCGCGGCATCGGCCCGGCCTATGAGGACAAGGTTGGCCGGCGCGCGATCCGGGTGTGCGATCTGGCGCATCTCGACGATCCGCAAAACAGCCTGGGTCCGCAGCTCGATCGGCTCACCGCGCATCACGATGCGCTCCGCGCCGGGTTCGGTCAGCCGCCGGTCGATCGCGCCGCGCTGCTGGACGAATTGCGCGCGATCGCCGGGTTCGTCCTGCCCTTCGCGCGGCCCGTCTGGCGCGATCTCAATGCGGCGCGGGCGCGCGGGCGCCGTATCCTGTTCGAAGGCGCACAGGGTGTGCTGCTCGACGTCGATCACGGCACCTACCCCTTCGTCACCTCGTCCAACACGATTGCCGGCACAGCGGCGGGCGGTTCCGGCCTCGGGCCGAGCGCGGTCGGTTTCGTGCTCGGCATCGCCAAAGCCTATACCACGCGCGTCGGCTCCGGGCCTTTCCCGACCGAGCTGGAGAATGCGATCGGCGAGGGGCTGGGGCAGCGGGGCCACGAATTCGGCACCGTCACGGGGCGCAAGCGGCGTTGCGGCTGGTTCGACGCGGTGCTGGTGCGGCAATCGGCGGCGGTCGGCGGGATCACCGGCATCGCGCTGACCAAGATCGACGTACTCGACGGGATGGACGCGGTGCGCATCTGTACCGGCTACCGGCTGCGGGGCGAGACGCTGGATTATTTCCCGTCGCACGCGGCGGACCAGATGGCGGTCGAGCCGATCTACGAAACCATGCCCGGCTGGTCCGAATCGACGGCGGGCGCCCGCAGCTGGGCCGATCTGCCGGCGCAGGCGATCAAATATATTCGCCGCATCGAGGAGCTGATCCATTGCCCGGTAGCGCTGGTCTCCACCAGCCCCGAACGCGACGACACGATCCTCGTGCGCGATCCGTTCGCGGATTAAACGCCCGGCCGCCGTGCAGGCGACCGGGCGGGAGCATTATTCGGCCTTCGGCTTCCTGGCCTTCTTGCCCTTGGGCTTGGCCATATCGCCTGACGACATGGCGCTGTCCGGCGCCATGGTGTTGGCGGGCATGGCATCATCCGTGGCGGGCGCCATCGCCGGGTCGGCAGGGGCGGCGGGCGGCGACTGCATCGTGCCCGGCGGCGGGGTGTTCGGATCGGGCATCGCTGTGCCCGAAGGTGTCTGCTGCGTCGGTGCGGGCGCCATCTGAGCGGTGGCCGCAGTGGTCAATCCCAGCGCTACGGCGCCGGCGATCAGGAACGTCTTCATCATCTTCTCCCAGACTAGGCTGACGGTTGTCAGAGTCGGAGGAGTCAACGCGTTCATGCCGATCCGGACCCACCGCCGGTCGCCCGAATCGAACGCTCCGGCTACCCCCCACCGCATTGGGCGCGGTGGAGCAACGCTTGGTCGGCAAGCACCAGCGCGACCATCGCCTCGACCACCGGCGCGCCACGAATGCCGACGCAGGGATCGTGGCGCCCTTTGGTGGCGATCTGGGTCGCGTTGCCATCGCGATCGATCGTCGGCACCGGCGTCAGGATCGAACTGGTCGGCTTGAACGCGGCGCGCACGCGGATCGGCTGGCCGGTCGCGATCCCGCCCGCAATCCCGCCCGCGTGATTGGCGAGGAAGGCAGGGCCGTCCGCCCCGGGGCGCATCGCATCGGCATTGTCCTCGCCGCGTAAGCGCGCCGCGGCGAATCCGTCGCCGATCTCGACGCCCTTGACGGCGTTGATGCCCATGCACGCGTGAGCCAGTTCGGCATCGAGCTTGGCATAGAGCGGCGCCCCCCAACCGGCGGGCACCCCGATCGCCTCGCACGCGATCACCGCGCCGAGCGACGATCCGGCCTTGCGCGCGGCATCGACCAGCCCCTCCCAGCGCCGCGCCGCTTCGGCATCGGGGCAGAAGAACGGGTTGGCGTCGATCTGCGCCGCGTCGAACGCGGCGTAATCGATCGCATCGCCGCCGATCGCCTCGACCCAGGCGCGGATCCGCACCTGCGGGATCACCAGCCGCGCCACCGCCCCCGCCGCGACCCGCGACGCCGTCTCGCGCGCCGATGAGCGCCCACCGCCGCGATAATCGCGCAACCCGTATTTGGCGTCGTACGCGTAATCGGCATGACCGGGGCGATACGCCTTGGCGATCGCCGAATAATCCTTCGAGCGCTGGTCGACATTGTCGATCATCAGGCTGATCGGCGTGCCGGTCGTCCGCCCCTCGAACACGCCCGACAGGATGCGGACCTGGTCCGGCTCCTGCCGCTGCGTGGTGAAGCGCGAGGTGCCCGGCCGCCGCTTGTCGAGGTACGGCTGGATGTCGGC
>JALYTP010000227.1 GCA_030854225.1 Pseudomonadota bacterium | reverse complement strand
GGGCAAACCGATCCTCAACATGGCGGCGAGCTTTCAGACGCCGCAGGAGGGCCTCCACCATCAAGACGCGATACCCGATGTGCCCGGGCCCGAGATGCTGAAATCGGAAGGCCAGTTGCGCCGCGAATCGGTCGACAATATCCCCGAGCAATTCCGCGCCTTCCTGCTGCGTCGCCGTCCGATCGAGATCCGCCCGGTCAATCCGCGCAATTGGGTGACGCCAAGCCCGCAGGAGCCGTTCAGCCACAGCTGGTTTCGCTGCGTCGCGCCGATCGGCGACGATGCCGCGATGCACCGCGCGATCCTGGCATATGCGTCGGACATGACCTTGCTTGGCACCGCCTTGCTGCCCCACGGCGTGAGCATGACGGCGAACAACCTGCAGACCGCCAGCCTCGACCATGCGATCTGGTTCCACGAACCGTTCCGCGCGGACGAATGGTTGTTGTACACCACCGACACGCCATGGGCTGGTCATGCGCGCGGGTTCAATCGCGGCAAGATTTACGCGCGGGACGGCCGGCTGGTCGCCAGCGTTGCGCAAGAAGGACTGATCCGGATGCGCGAATAGAGGCGCGCCGCGACGTGTGAACGCCAGCCTTCAACCGCATTCAGCAACCATCGCATAGCTGACGCGTATTCTCCTCCAATCCCGATTCCCGGGGACGAGAGGAAATTGGCATGAAGATCTTGAATGCTATTGCGGCAGCGGGATTGCTGTTGTCCACCGCGAGCATCGCCACCGCCGCCGACGCGCAGAATTATGGTGGCGATCACCATCAATATGATCGCGACCATCGCGGTGATCGTGACCGCGATTATCGTCGAGACGACCGCCGCGACAACGGACACCGTTATGGCTGGCGTCATAGCCGGCATTATGGCTGGAACGACCATCGCCGGTGCTGGACGCAGTGGCGCCACCATCGCCAGGTCCGCGTTTGCCGCTGATCTGCCTGCCGGGGCGGTGTTCTGCCGCCCCGGTCATACCGCCGTCCTGCCGTATTCCTGTTTCGTGACCGGGTGGCTCGACGACAGCCCGCCGTCGACCGCAATCGCCTGGCCATTGACGTAGCTCGCATCGTCCGAGGCGAGGAACGCGGCAACCTTGGCCAGTTCCTCGGGCTGTGCGCCGCGTCGTAGCGGATTGAGGTGACCGACGCGGTCCATCTTGCCGGCTTCCTTCGCATAATCGAAGGTCGGCTTGGTCATGCCCGTTTCGGTCAATCCCGGGCAGATCGCGTTGACCCGCACGTTCGATCCCGAAAGCTGCTGCGCCGCCACTTGCGCGAGATTGATCACCCCCGCCTTCGATGCCGAATAGGCTGGCGAGCCCGCGCCTGAACGGATACCGGCCACGCTCGCTGTCAGCACGATCGCTCCACCACCACGCTCCGCGATCCTCGGCGCGGCATGCTTGATCGCCAGATACGGGCCGATCAAATTAACGCGCAGCACCTCGGTGATGAGCGCAACGTCGGTGTCGAAGATGTTCGCCATCCCGCCCGAGATGCCGGCATTGGCGAACATCACATCCAGGCCGTCATGATATTCACACGCCATGTTGACGGCGCGGATCACGTCCTCTTCCGTCCCCGCGTCGATGCGGATCTGGTGCGCGGTGCCACCCGCCTTGTCGATCATCGCACAGGTCTGCTCGACCGCACCGGTCTTGTCGGCGGCGATCACGCGGCCGCCTTCGCTGGCGAACAACAGCGCCGCCGCGCGCCCGATGCCCGAGCCGGCGCCGGTGACGATGATAGACTTGCCGGTGAATCGTGCCATCTCGCTTCCCTCAGATCGTCACGCCGCCGTCGATCACGATCGTCTGCCCGGTCATGTAGGCGCTCGCCGCACTCCCCAGGAACACCACCGCGCCGGCGATCTCCTCGGGCTGGCCGATGCGGCGCAGCGGCGTGGTCGCGTTGCGGCGCCTGGCCAGTTCCTCGTCTTCCCACAGCGCGCGGGCGAAATCGGTCTTGATCAACCCCGGCGCGATGCAGTTGATGCGTATGTTGTCGCCGCCGAATTCGTGCGCGAGGTTGCGTGCCAGCGCCATGTCCGCTGCCTTGGAGATGCCGTACGCGCCGATCACCGGCGTACCGCGAATCCCGCCGATCGACGAGACGATGACGATGCTGCCGCTTTTCCGTTCGCGCATCGACGGCGCGACCATCGTGATCAGCCAGTGGTTCGAGACGATATTGTTATCGAGGATCTTGCGGAACTGGTCGTCGGCGATCCCCGCCATCGGCCCGTAATAGGGGTTCGATGCGGCGTTGCAGACGAGGATATCGACCGGGCCGAACGCCCGCACCGTTTCGTCGACCAGATTCTGCAACGCGGCCTTGTCCGAGATGTTCGCCGCCACCGCGATCGCCGATCCGGCACCGAAGTCGGCGTTGATCTCCGCCGCGACGGCATCGCACGCCTCCTGCTTGCGGCTCGAGATCGTGACCTTCGCGCCGTGACGCACCAGTTCGATCGCCGAGGCCTTGCCGATGCCCTTGGTCGATCCGGTGACGATCGCGACCTTGCCGGTCAGATCGAACAGATTGGCGCCGTTCATGCCCCCGCCTTTTCCGCAAATCCCCACGCCGCTGCGGCCAGCCCCGGCAAGCGTTCCACCGTTTTCGCGGCCTGCGCGCTCGACGCGGTGCCATCGACGATGCGCTTCTTGATGCCCTGAACGATGCCGGTGAGGCGGAAGAGGTTGTAGGCGAAATACCAGTTCAGGTCGGGCACACCATGGCGCCCGGTCGCCGCGCAATAACGCTCGGTCACCTGCTCGATCGTCGGGATGCCCGTCTCCGGCCCGGCCAGCCCCATCACGCCCGAGCGCCCCTCGGGCTGCGTCACCCAGTTCATCAGGAAATAGGAGAAGTCGGCTAGCGGATCGCCGAGCGTCGAGAGTTCCCAATCCAACACTGCAATGACTTTGGGTTCGGTTGCGGCGAAGATCATGTTGTCGACCCGGTAATCGCCGTGGACGATCGACGTGCGCGTCTGCTCGGGAACGGTACGCGGCAGCCATTCGATCAGCGCCTCGACATCGGGCATGTGTTCGGTCTTGGAGGCGCGGTACTGCTTGGTCCAGCGCGCCACCTGACGCTCGAAATAATTGCCCGGCTTCCCGTATGTCTCCAGTCCCGCCGCGCGGTAGTCGAGATTGTGGAGCGCGGCGAGCGTGTCGATCATCGTGTGGTAATGCTGCGTCCTTTGCTGCGCAACAAAATCGGGCATTGACCCGTCCCAGATCGACCGCCCCTCGACCATTTCCATGATGTAAAAAGCGGATCCGATCACCGCGTCGTCCTCACACAGCCCGTAAGGTCGCGGCACCGGGAAGCCGGTCGGATGAAGCCCGGCGATCACACGGTATTCGCGGTCCACCGCGTGCGCCGACGGGAGCAGCGGCCCGAACGGCTTGCGCCGCAGCACGTAGGATTTGCCCGGCGTGTCCAGCCGGTAAGTCGGGTTGGACTGGCCCCCGGCGAACTTGGCGTAGGCGAGCGGCCCGACAAACCCGGCGACGTTCGCGCGCATCCAGTCGGTGAGCTTTTCCAGATCGAGCCGGTCGCGCTCCTCCACCGGGATCGTCCCGACCATGTTCTTCGACGCGTCGCTCATTCGAACACGATCACGCTGCGGGTGGTGTCGCCCTTGCGCAGTTCGTCGAACGCATGGTTGACGCGCGCGAGCGGCATGCGGTCGGCGATGATCGTGTCCAGATCGAGCTGTCCGCGCA
>JALYTP010000226.1 GCA_030854225.1 Pseudomonadota bacterium | reverse complement strand
CAGTCGTAATCGTCTTCTACTATGTAGGCACCCGTCCGGCGAGCGTGATCGAGCAACTGTGATTGCCGGTCGGGCGACATCGCTACACCGAGCGGGAATTGATGCGACGGCGTAACGCAGATGATTTTCGCGGTCGCGGGAATCTGCGACACCGCGATGCCTTCGTTGTCGACCGGAATGCCGACGATTGTTGCACCGGCCTGCACAAACGCCGACCGTGCGGGCGTATACCCAGGATCCTCCACCGCGACGACCGTGGCTGACCCCGAAATGAGCGTCCTAGCAAGGAGGTCAAACGCCTGCTGCGCGCCGGCTGTGACCACAACATCGTCTACCGAGCAGGAGACTCCCCGCGATGAGGAAGCGTGTCCGACGATCGCAGCGCGCAAACGCGACAGGCCAGCAGGGTCCCGCATCTCATCGCCGTTATCGGCGACCGAGCGCCAGGCGCGAGATTCCATTCGCCGCCAGACGTCGAACGGGAATAACGAGATGTCTGGCGACCCCAGCCGCAGATCGAAGAGCGGCACGTGAGTCTGCGGTTTCGACATGACCAAAGCGTTGCCTGGGCGGGGGACCTTGGCGCGGCGTACTGCCTGGACGAAGGTTCCATCTCCTTGGCGAACCGCCGCGTATCCCTCTGACACCAACATGTCGTAGGCGACCACGATCGTCGCACGCGCGACACCCAATAGCGGGGCGAATTCGCGCGTGGCGGGCAGGCGGAACCCGGTCGCGAGGCGTCCGTCGAGGATCGCGTCGCGCAACTGGCGATGAAGACTGGCGGAGGCACGGGCTGCACCGCCTCCTTCCCGTCGCCGGCCACGGCATAGCTGAAGTCCGCGCCGCCGATCGCCTTGGCGGCTGCCATGACTTCGTAGCGGTGGAGCAGCCAGATCGGCACGAAGCGGCGGCGCAGATTGGCGACGGGTTCGCCCGGTTCCAGCATCGCCAGCCCGAAGCGATCGATTGCGGACCGGCGCACCGTCATTATCCGCGTCAGTTCGGCGGTCGGATCGGCGCCATCATCCCACAGCGCTCCCCAGCGTTGCGACGTGTCGGGGGAGCGCGCGTCGGTATCGTGGACGTAGCGCATCCCGGCATCGACCGCGGCCTTGGCGACGGCATCGGCCGCCGCGTCGTCGGGCGCGCCATAAAGCCACGCGACGCTGGCCTTGTCCCACGCACCGATCCCAATAGCATAGGCATCGGAAAGGTCGGGCTTGCCATCGATCAACCTGATCCGTGGCGGAGGATAATCCATGACCGAGGCGCGCGACTGCGTGCTGGCCGCGAAATTGTGCGCGAAGCCGAGCGTGTGGCCCACCTCGTGCGCGCCGAGCTGCCGCATCCGCGACAGCGCCACGCGGACCGGATCATTGGGACTGCCGCTGTTGATCTCCGCCGCGCCCACCAGCCCTTCATAGATCTGAATGTCCTGGCGGGTCCGCAGCGACCCAAGCACCACCATGCCCTTGACGATCTCGCCGGTTCGAGGGTCGACGATCTCCTGCCCGTAGGACCAACCACGTGTCGCGCGGTCGTCCCAGTTCACGATGTTGTAGCGAGCATCCAGAGGATCGATGCCGGCTGGCAACGTCTCGACGCGAAATGCGTCGATAAAGCCCGCCGCGGTGAAGGCGTCGGCCCACCAGCGAACGCCCTCGACCAGCGCATCGCGGATCGGTTTTGGCGCGCGATTGTCGATATAATAGACGATCGGCTTCTTGACGGCGGATGGCGCTACACCGGGCGTCACTTTCTCCAGGCGGAAGCGGTTGGCGAAATCCCCGACCACGTCCTTGCCGAGCGGGGCGGCGAAATCGACATGCTGCGTCGAAAAGCCGCCCATGCGCGGGTCGAAGCGGCGCGGCATGAAGCCGGGGCCGGGCAAGGCGACGAAGCTCGAACGTACGGTAAAGCTGACGCGCTTGGGTTCGGGCGCGATGTTGGACAATTCGTCGCCCGGTGTATCGGACACGTAGGTTTGTATTGCGTCGACCTCAATGTTCTGCGGAAATGCCTTGAGCGATTCGGGGATAGCAGCGCTCAATTTCGAGTCGCGGTGGAAGCTCTTGCCCGCACCCTGGGGTGCGTCACCGGTGCCCGCCGTGTCGCTCGACTGGTTCAGTGAGTCGGCGATGCCAACCGTGTCCTCGGTCAGGAAATCGGAGATGTCGATCACGACGCGGCCATCGGGCAAGGTCGTGACGACATCGCCCATCCAGACGATCGACGTTGCGAAGTCCGCGCTCCCGCTGGGGTCGAGCGCGTCGGCGCCGGTAGCGCGAAAGCGCGGGTTCTCGAATTGCACCGCGACCTTTTTGCCGATGCGACGAAATGAAAGCACTTGCGTCGCCCCGATACGGCCCCGATCGAGAAAGGTGGGCGCGGCGCCGAGGCCGGTGCGCAGCGAAGCAGTGTACAGGAAGCGGCCCGACACGCCGTCCGCTCCAGCTGCCGGCAGCGTGACCAGAATCCTGCCGCCTGCCTTGTCGATATGCGTCGACAGCAGCCCGTCGCGCTGATCCGTGCCCTTGAAGACCGCGACGGCGCCGCTCTCCGGAGTGGCGATCGCCGGCGCGGCGAACAGAATGCCGATCACGATTGCGGAGTTGATACGCACACGATCCCCTTGTCATTGCTGATGCCGACGATGCGCAACAATATGGGGCTGTGCAAGGTACATCGCGGGCACCCTAGGCCCGACACCGGTCGCAAAATTTGCACGCAGAGTGCGGCGCTGCATATCTGCTAGGATCGAGGATTACGTCGATCTCGGCGTGACTCCAGCCGGTTATCTCGATGCTGAAGTCGAGGTCGAGACTGTCCAGCTCCCCGAATTCGAGGATCAGCATCTCTTGATCCCAGCCCGCCAGTTCAGCCAGCCTGTTATCGGCGAGCCGATAGGCCAGAATCTTTTTTCGGTTAAGGTGTTTCACCCGAACCACAGGCACGGTCGCCAGCCCCAGTTGCTGAGCGGCCAACCACCGGCCGTGCCCCGCGATGATGGTACCGTCTTCCTCGGCGATGATCGGATTATTGAATCCGAACGTCTCCAGGGATTGCGCTATCAAAGCGACCTGCCGATCATTGTGAGTGCGCGCGTTTCGCGCGTAGGGTCTGAGCAAACCGGTCGGCAGGTGCTCGATCGGTCCGAGATCCGGCATCGCCGGAGGCGCGGATTTGCTTTGGCGATTGGGTCGTCCTGTCATCGGTCTTCGTCCTACGTTGGGCTCTTACAAGCCAATGAAGGTGAGACCGAACCGGGCGGACAATGTCGACCGGCCCGGTACGGTCTCACCGCACCAAGCCCTCTCGACACTTTCCAGATAGGACTTTTGACCGCCGCTACAAGGCGCATGCTCGATCGACATCATCGATCCGGTGAGATTCTCTACGTTCGGCGGTTCAATCCCGAGCTAGCCCGTCGATGCCGAATACAGGTTTTAAATTCCCGTTTTAAGGATGCGGGAATTCGATAAAATTTGACTTGTTCCTCAATAGCCTACCGCCGCCAAACAGCGCACGCCCTCGGCACCCAGCGTGAATTCCCGATTAATTGCCGGAGAAACGGGAACGGCGACCCCGGAAAACGGGAAAGCAGTCAGGCACAAACTTACGGCGATCGTCGTCCGGGAGACAGCGAAAAATATCGGCTAGAGCGTTTTCCCATCAGTCTGCATCGTAGCCGGCGTTGGCGAAATAATTGGCGCATTCTTGTGGCGGGTAGAGGTCCAGGATGCGGCCGATCGCGTCCCACAGGCCGTGGATGGTGCG
>JALYTP010000225.1 GCA_030854225.1 Pseudomonadota bacterium | reverse complement strand
ATTCTGGGCTGAAGCTGAAGGGGCATGTCGAATCGATCGGCGCCGGCACCGGGTCCGAATTCTCGGTGCTGCCGGCGCAGAACGCGACGGGCAACTGGGTCAAGGTGACGCAGCGCGTGCCGGTGCGCATCGCGATCGACGAGGCGAGCCCGCGCCAGCTGATCGCGGGGCTCAGCGCCGACGTCACGGTCGACGTCCGCGATCATGGCAAGCGCTAGCCCGCCGGCGGGGGGCAGGCGCGGCGCGGACGGGATCGACCCGCTGGCGGAAGTGCCCGTCAGCGCGTCGGCCGAGCCGCTGGAGGACCGCGCCGCGCTCCATGCCACCAACCGCCCGCTGCTGATGATCGGCGTGATGGCCGCGACGATCATGCAGATCCTCGATTCGACCATCGCCAACGTCGCGTTGCCGCACATGCAGGCGTCGCTCAACGCCACCGCCGATACGATCACCTGGGTGTTGACGAGCTATATCGTCGCCTCGGCGGTCGCCATTCCGCTCACCGGGTGGCTGTCCGACCGGTTCGGATCGCGCAACCTGTTCCTGTCGGCGGTGGTCGGGTTCGTCGCGGCGTCGATGCTGTGCGGGCTTGCGACGAGCCTGACCGAAATGGTCGCCTTCCGCTTGTTGCAGGGTGTCGCGGCGGCGTTCATGAATCCGCTCAGCCAGACGGTGATGATGGACATCAACCCCAAGTCCAAACAGGCCAGCGCGATGTCGATCTGGGGCATGGGGATCATGGTCGGGCCCATCCTGGGGCCAGTGATCGGCGGGTGGCTGACCGACAGCTACAATTGGCGCTGGTGCTTCTACGTCAACGTGCCCGTCGGCATCGCCTGTTTCGCGATCCTGTGGGCATTGCTGCCGTCGCGCGAGATCAGGGACCGCAAGTTCGATATCTTCGGGTTCACCACGCTGGCGGTGGCGATCAGCGTGTTCCAGCTGATGCTCGATCGCGGCCAGACGCAGGACTGGTTCAGTTCGTGGGAGGTGTGGAGCGAAGGCATGATCGCGCTGGCGGCGGCGTGGATGTTCCTCGTCCACATGGTGACGGCGAAAAACCCGATGTTCGAACGCGCGCTGTTCGCCAACCGCAATTTGATGACCGGCATGTGCTTCATGTTCGTCAACGGCGTGTTGATGACCGCGACGCTCGCGCTGTTGCCGCCGATGATGCAGAATTTGTTCAACTATCCCGTGCTCACCACCGGCCTGCTGCTGATGCCGCGCGGCATCGGCATCGTGGTCAGCATGTTCATTGCCGGGCGGTTGACGGCGCGCAATTTCGATCCGCGCATCATGGTCGGCATGGGGCTGGCGGTCGTCACCTATTCGCTGTGGGACATGACCGGGTGGGACACCACCATGGGGTCGACGCCGTTCATCACCACCGGGCTGATCCAGGGAATCGGGCTGGGCTTCGTGTTCATCCCGCTCAACATCATCGCGTTCGGCACGCTGCCGCCGCATTATCGCACCGAAGGGGCGAGCATGATGAACCTGATGCGCAATATCGGCGGATCGGCGGGTATATCGGTCGTCACCGCCTTGCTCGCGCGCAACATCCAGACCAACCACGAAGTGCTCGGCGGGCACATCACCGGCTATAGCCTCAGCGCGATCGACCCCAGCATTGCCTCGCTGTTCGGGTCGGCGGGCGAGAGCGTGACCGCTCTGATCGACGCGACCGTCAACCAGCAGGCGGCGATGATCGCCTATCTCGACGATTTCAAGCTGATGATGTTCCTGACGGCGGGCGCGATCCCGCTGGTACTGCTGCTCCGTCGCCCGGCCAGGTCGCAGAAGAGCGACGAACCGGTGCACGTGGCGTTCGATTAGCCCTGATCGCCGCGGCTCGGATTCTCGATCCGGCGATCAAACTGAACGGCGGCAAATGGCGCGCCACGCAGTCCTGAGCGAACCGGTCTCGCTTGTAAATTCCCTGTTAGCAGGGAATATGCAATTTTTTGCGACCCGTTTGCCGCTGAAATGATCTACAAAAGCGCAGTTTCCTGGGGTTATTCGGATCAAATTCCCTATGCCCAGAACAGGGAATTTAATCGTCGATATCAGGGAATGATAATTGCGATAGGCGTTTATCCCCTTGACCCACGCTCTATTCCTTTTAGCAATCTAGCATGATTTCTTTCGGTGATTGCCTTTTTGCAACGCATTGGTTAAGAAGCGTTCATGTCGAACGAATCAACCAATCAAGGAACGCCTCCGCCCGCCCCACCGGAGCCTCCGCTGGTAAAGCCGGATGCTGTTACCGAGCATGAAGTGGCGGCGCTCGTCGGTATTCTGATCAAAACGGTCGAGATTGACCGTAGGCTGGCGGCCAACCGGAAGAACGTCGAAGAGATCAACAAAGAGATCGCCGCTGATACGCTCATCAGGGCGAGAGGCGTTAATGCACTGAACGTTTTTGGTTTCGACTCCTCGCAGGCCAAGGTTTGGACGGCAGTTCGAGAGGTGATCGGTCAGGATGCGTATCAGCATGGTCTAGACGTCGGTAACGGAAAAATTGATGCCAAGAAGGCAGAACCGCCCAAGCAGCCTCTCGTAAACGCAATGCTGGCTGAGGCAGTCGAGGCTTTCCGGTCAAGTCAGCCTTTGAAAACCGAAAATGCAGCGCGCCCGAAGATCGCCGATGCTATACTCGCGTTCATGCGCGACCGCGGGAAAGCTGGGGTGAAGGCTTCCGAAGTAAGGAGGCACCTCAAAAGCGACTACGGCATAGATACTCACGAAAAAACGCCGGGTATGACGCTTTACCGATTGAGCAAGGAGGGTCTGGTTCGCCGAGAAGGTCGCACATGGTTCCCAGTCGACACCGCGAAGGACGTAACTGCCGTAAAAAATACGGCGACCGGTCAATGACCAGTCGCCGCAACCAATTCCCTGACCCAGCGCGCCAAATCCTTGGCGGGAAACGCGCTGGAGTCCTTCCCGGCGGAAAGGAGGTGCGCCATGTGGTCCATGGCCCGGACATTAGCGGTTAGCTAAGGACCGGGGCGCGTCGCTCACGCGGCGCGTCCACGGCTCCATCTACCCTTTCGAAGTTACCAAGTCAAAAATGGGGTAGTGTCTCAGTTTCAAATTAACCGGTGGAGCCAGCCACCAAACATCATCAGAAGCGCGGCGAATATCGGCATGAGAAAAAAGCACGCCATCGCCACCTTCTGCGCGCGATATGGTTCTGCGCGGTAAAGGCCGATGAACATCAGAATCGCCAGCGGGATCGCCCACCATCTCGGCAAATCCAGCCATCCGGCGATCACCACGATGATGGTGACAACGAACAGCATTATTTCCCCCGCTTCTTGTATGGCCCGCGAACCTTAGGAGCGGGCGCATCGGCGTCAATCCGCACCAGCACATCCTCCAGAGACCAGAGGCGATCAGTGATCCCCGCCGCCATCGCTGGCGAGACGCGAAGGGTCTTATGGATGCGGCAAAAGTTATAGAACGCGAAGTAGAGCGACAGCGCGTGAACGTGATTGTCGAACTTCTTTGAGAAGGCGTTGGTCAACCTGCTCAACGAATCGCACATCTATCGCCGTTCGGGCGCCAACGATGCGGTGCTGGGCGATTACGCCAACTTCAACCCGCCGCGCACCTTTGGCGGCGGGATCGGCACCAAGTTCTGATCCGGCATTTTTCGATGAGGGGCATCGCTGCCGAACACTCCATAAGGGGCGATGATTTTCTGGAGGCCGTACACCCGGCGGGTGTGCGGCCTTCCTTTTTGTCGCTCGGTCGGCAGCACGACATTGCCTGCTCGCGCAGCCTGGCGA
>JALYTP010000224.1 GCA_030854225.1 Pseudomonadota bacterium | reverse complement strand
GCGCGGCACCAGCGCGCCCGCAATCCCGCCGCCGCCCGAACTGCTCGCGCTCGTGTCCGCCGTGCCCGGCTTGAAGCGTAGCGCCGCATTGGGAACGAGCAGCACATCGTTCTTCTGCGTCGTGACGATGTCGGCGGTCGCGGTCATGCCGGGGCGGAGATTCTGGTCGGGGTTGGCGACCGACAGATCGGCGGCGTATGACACGACCTGTCCGGCGGTCGAACTGGTCGACGTGGTCGAGCTAGACGAAGTGGTCGCATCCTGCACGGTCAGGTTCGATCCGACCTCGACCCGCGTGATCTTCGCCGGGAACGTCTTGCCCGGAAACGCATCGACGGTGAAGGTCGCGTCCTGCCCCTGCTTGACCTCGCCGACATCGGCTTCGTCGATCGCGACCTCAAGCTTCATCTGGCTCAGATCCTGCGCGATGACGAACAATGTCGGGGTGTTGAACGAGGCCGCCACCGTCTGCCCCGGCTCGACCGAACGCGCGAGGACCACGCCCGTCACCGGCGAGCGGATCACCGCCTTGGTCAGCTGCGTCTGCGCGGAGGACAACGCGGCGCGCGCCGAGACGACCTGTGCCCTGGCGGCATCGAGATTGGCAATCGCGCGCTGCCGGTCGGCGATCGCCTGGTCCATCTCGGTCTTGGCCGGCACCCGACCGCCGGACAGCTTGCTCACCTGCTGATAGCGCGCCAGCGTCGCCTGGTTCTGCGCCAGCGTCGCCTGGTTCTGGCCGACCGTCGCGATATTGGCGTTGAGCGTCGCCTGCGCCTGCTTGACCTGATCCTGGAACTGCGACGGATCGATCAGCGCCAACGACTGCCCCGCCGTCACATGGTCGTTGACATCGACCACCACCTTGGTGACCAGCCCCGACAGCTGCGAGCCGACGATCACCTGGTTGGTCGGCGCGAGCTTGCCCGTCGCCGATACCGATACCGTCAGATTGCCGCGCTGGACCTGCTCGGTCGCATAGGAAGCGGTCGCGCCGTTGCCGAGCACGCAGCTTTTCACCACCAGCAGCAACAGCAGCACGCCGACCGCGACCGCGATCCATTTGAGGTAGCGCCGCCATGCGGGCACCGGCTTCGCGCCGAGGAAAGCGTCGATCTCTGCGTCTGCCATCATCGTTCCTGATTCGGCGCCGGCTGCGTCGCGGCAGCGGGCTGATAGGGCCGGGGGGCAGGGGCTCGCGGGGCGCCGCCGGCGGCATTCCATCCCCCGCCGAGCGACAGATACAGCTGGATCGCGGCGGTCGTCTCGTCCGATCGCGCCTGCGACAGGCCGTTGCGTGCCGAGAGCAGGCTCGTCTCCGCCGTGTTGAGCGTGATGAAGTCGGTCAGGCCCGAGCGATATTGCAGCCGCGACAGCAGCGCGCTGTTGTTCGCCGCGTCATAAGCGATCGCGAACTGCGCCTCGCGCTGCTTCGCCGCGTCGAGCGCGACGACGGCATTCTCGACATCCTCCAGCCCGGTCAGCACGGTCGATTTATATGCCGCGAACGCACCCTCCGCCGCCGCTTCGTTGGCGCGGACCTGCGCGTGCAGCCGCCCGCCGTTGAAGATCGTCTGGGTCAGCCCGGCGAACAGGCTGCCGGTGATGACGTTCAGGATGCTGCCGATGCCCGTCGCATCGGTGCCGATATTGCCGCTGATGTTGAGCGCGGGATAAAGCTGCGCCTGCGCCACGCCGATCTGCGCGCTGGCGGCGGCCAGCGTGCGCTCGGCCGCGCGCACGTCGGGGCGCTGGCGCAGCGTATCGGCGGGTACGCCGGCGGCGATCTGCTCCGGGGGTTTAGGGATCGGCTTCACCGCTTCGATCGCGACCTTCAGCGCGCCGGGTGCCTGCCCCGTCAGCACGCCGATGCGTGAGACGGCGGCGTTGTAATTCTGTTCGAGGCTGGGGATCGTCGCTGCGGTCTGCGCGCGGGTAACGCGCGCCTGCTCCCGGTCGAGCGACGACACGAGCCCGGCCTGCACGCGGAAGCCCGTAATCTCGAGATTGTCGTCCTGGATCGCGAGCGAGTCCCTCGCGTTCGCCAGTTGCGCCTGATACAGCCGCGCCAGCACGTAATTGCGCGCGGCCTCCGCCTCGGTCGAGATCAGGACGCTGGCATAATCGTATCCCGTCGCCTGATACGTCGCGCGCGCCGATTCCACGCCGCGCCGGATGCCGCCGAACAGATCGACCTGATACGCGACATCGGCGCCGAGCGAGAGGTTGTCGCTGCTCCCGCGCGAGGTGATCACGCCGCCGTCGGGCAAGGTCGTGACCGACTGGCCGCGCAGCCGGAGACTGTGCGTATAGCCGGCCGATCCGCTCACCGTCGGCCGCAACGCCGCCCGCGACTGGATCAGCGCCTCGCGCGCCTGGCGCAACCGCGCCACCGCCTGCGCCACATCGAGATTGCTGGCGCGCGCCTGCTCGACGATCTGCGCGAGCATCGGATCGTCGAACCCGGTCCACCACCGGGTGATGTCGATCTCTGCCGCGCCGCTTGCCGGAACCGAATAGGCATCCGGCACGCCCAGCGCCGCGAGTGGCGCAGGGCGATAGTTCGGCCCGACCGCGCACGCCGATACGGGCAGAGCGGCGATCATCAGCCAGGCGATACGGCGACGCGACATCGTTCCCAGATGGCGGTGGGGCCGTTTCGGGTCCACCGAAAATGTGTCGCGAATTGTAATCCGCTCACTCCATTTCGAGGATGATCTCGTCGACGCTCAGGCTCGCGCCGGCCTCGGCGCTCACCGATTTCACAACGCCCGCTTTCTCGGCGCGCAGGATGTTCTCCATCTTCATCGCCTCGACCACCGCGAGCGCCTGCCCCGGCTGCACCGCATCGCCGACCGCGACGTCGAGCCGCACCAGCAGCCCCGGCATCGGCGCGATCAGGAATTTCGACAGATCGGGGGGCACCTTCTCGATCAGGTGCCGCGCATACGGCGCGACATGCGCCGGGAGCACGCGTGCGACATGGCTGGCGCCGCGCGTGGTGAGGCGGAAGCCGGTGCCCGTGCGCGCGATCCGCACGGTCACATCCTCGTCGGCCAGTTCGGCGGTCACGATCCTGTCCCCCGGTGTATATTCCAGCGTGATCTCCAGATCGGCGCCGTCGACCGTCACGCCGTCGGTCGCGATCGTCACGTCGTGATCCGCGCCGTCGATCCGCACCACCCAGGCCGAGGGCGGGCGCAGCCGCTTGCCGAGCTGCCCGTCGATCCGCCGCGCACGGTCCGCCTCCGCCGTCGCGGCGAAGGCGGCGATCGCTGCCAGCGTTCCGAGCAAATCGGGCGAGGCGGGCGCGCCGTGGAAACCGTCGGGATATTCCTCGGCGATGAACCCCGTCGTGATCGCGCCGGAGCGGAAACGCGGATGCTGCATCAGCGCCGAAAGGAAGTCGATATTGTTGCCCGGCCCCTCGATCTCGAACGCATCAAGCGCTGCGATCTGCGCATCGATCGCTTCCTCGCGGGTCGGCGCCCAGGTGATGAGCTTGGCGATCATCGGGTCGTAGAACATGCTGACCTCGCCGCCCTCAGTCACGCCGTCGTCGACGCGGACGACGGAGTCCTCCCCGTTCACGGGGAGGGGGACCGCGTCGCGCAGCGGCGTGGTGGAGGGGGTTATCCGCGAGCGAGCCTCCTGTGGCCCGCCGCCTCCGTCGCCGCCGGCGCCACCTCCCCGCGAACGGGGAGGATTGTACCGCACCAGCCGCCCGATGCTCGGCAGGAAACCGCGATAAGGGTCTTCGGCATAGACGCGGTTCTCGACCGCCCAGCCATTGATCTTCACGTCGGCCTGTGTGAAGC
>JALYTP010000223.1 GCA_030854225.1 Pseudomonadota bacterium | reverse complement strand
CTTCGCGGTCGAGGCGGAAGGCGGTGCGCCGAGCATCGACGTGCTGAAAGGCGCGGTCGGCGCGATCGATACCGGCAAGCTCGCCAGCCTGGCGAAATAGGCGCCGGGCCACGCCCGGCCGAACGCCCCTCCGTCCGCGCGTCAGCAGGAATCGAGACCGCAGGCTTTACGTCCTGCAACCCCCGGCTCCCGCCTTCGCTCACGCCCGCGAGCGGCTGAATGTCCCGCCCTATTTGTCCGTCCCGTTCGCCTTGCCCCATTGCCGCGCCACGGTGTAGCCGAGATAGCCCGTGCCGAAGAGCGCGTAGAGCGGCTCGGGGATGCCGTTGAGATACGCGTTCATGCCGCTGGCGATATCCTTCGCCATTTGCGGTTGCGCCGCCGCGATCAACCCCATCGGGATCGACCACAACAGCAGCACGTACATCACGTACAGGAAGCTGGGGCGCGCGCGGCTGGTCCAGGGATCGGCCGATTGCGCCTCGGTCACGATCGCCGAGATCTGCGTCTTGACCTGATCCATCTGTTGCGTGCCCTGCAGTTCGAGCAGCTTCAGCTTCGCCTCGTCGCGCGCCTTGGGGTCGGGAATGATCTTGTCGAGCAGACCCGCCACCGGGCCGATGATACCGCCGAGAATGTCCATCACAATCCTTTCTTGTCGCCAATCTTCACAAACTTCACACACTGTCGCCGGTTATCGCCTTAGCCAATCCGGTTCGTGAGCCAGCCGTAGAGGAACGCTTCGTTGGCCGGACGACGCTCGGCCAGCGCCACATAACGTTCACCCTGCAACGCCTCGGTCGCCTTCGACAGCACCGCCTCCCCGCCGGGTCTGCGCCGGAGCAGGAAGGCATCGAGCGCGGCGAGCGTCGTGGGGCCGAGCCGCCCGTCGACCGGCATATCGGGATAATCGCTCGCGCCCCGGTTCAGCGCGTTGAGTGCGCGTTGCACGAACGTCACCGCCACCGTCGGCCCCATGTTCACCCCGGTGTCGAACAGCTCGGCGGCGATGTGGGGGGCGCGCAATGCCACCGCATCGAACCCCGGCTTGAGCCAGTAGAGCCGGCGGTAGATCGCCGCCGCCTGATCGCGCGGCAACGCGCGCATATCGCCGATATACCCCTGCTGGCGCGCCACCGCTTCGGTAATGCCCCATTTGGTCGCGCCGCCGGCATCGGCCTTGTCGTTGCTATACCCACCCTCGCGGTCAATCACCGCGTCGATCAATTGGTCAATGTCCATCTTCCGCCTCCTTGCGACGCATATGTTATCCTATTTGGTTATCTGTAGGACAGTCTCGTTGCACGACGTGGCGGATTTTTCATGCAACCGTCTCCGCACGATAACGTTACGGCCGGGTAAGGAGATCGGCATGGCGGCACGCAGCGTGGTGGTAACGGGGGCGGAATCGGGGATCGGCGCGGCATGTGCCGCCGCCTTCGGCCAGACCGGGGACAAGGTGGCGATCCTCTATTTCAAGGATGCCGACGCGGCCAACACCAGCGCGGATGCCGTGCGGGCGGCGGGAGGCACCGCGATTACCGTGCAGTGCAACGTCGCCGACGAAGCATCGGTCGATGCCGCGTTCACCGCGGTCGAGGCGCAGATCGGCGCGGCGACCGTGCTGGTCAATTCGGCCGGGCTCAACATGAGCGGGGTCGAGGTGCGCGACATGGCGCTCGACCAGTGGCAACGCCTGATCGGCACCGATCTGACCGGGGCGTTCCTCGCCTCGCGGCGTTTCCTGAAAGGGTGTGCCGGCCCCGGCGCGATTGTCCACATCTCGTCGATCCACGCGCGCGACGTGCGCGCGGGCGGGGCGGATTATTGCGCGGCCAAGGGCGGCCTGACCCGGCTGGTCGAGACGATCGCGGTCGAAGAGGCTGGACGCGGCATCCGTTGCAATGCCATCCAGCCGGGCATGATCCTGACCCCGATGAACGCCCGCGCCGAAACCGATGTCCTGTTTCGCAAGGGGCTGGAAGAACACATCCCGATGGGCCGCGCGGGGCGCCCCGACGAAGTCGCCGCGATGGCGCGCTGGCTCGCCTCGGCTGAAGCGGGGTACGTCACCGGCGCCAGCTTCACGATCGACGGCGGGCTGTCGTTGATGGCGGGGCTGGGCGCATGACCGTGGATCCGCACTTCAATGTGGCGGCGATCGAGCCGGTTACCCTCCAGGGGCCGCCCTCGCTGATGGAGCGCGACCTGATGAGCCCCTATGTCTGGGCCGAGCCCAACGGGCGGTTCGGTATCATGGTGCGCGCCGTGCCGCATGCCGACCCCGACCGCACCGATACCGGGGTCATCTGGTCCGGCTGGAGCGAGGACGGCCGCGTCTTCGCGATGGACGACGGACCGGCGATCCGCCCCGGCCCGGCGGAGATCGATGTCGGCGGGGTCGAGGATCCCACCGTGATGCGGCGCGACGATGGCAGCTACGTGGTCTATTATACCGGCGTCGCGGGCGACATGGCGCACGGCGAAATGCTCTATGCCGAGGGCCCCGATCCCCAACATCTGGTGAAATGCGGCGTCGCGCTCGCCTCGACCAAGTCGATGGGCAACACCAAGGAGGCGACGGTCGGGCGCACCGCCGACGGGCATTGGCGGCTGTTCTACGAATATGCCGTCGACAATGCCTCGCGCGTCGGGCTGGCGATCGGGCCGGACGTGGCGGGGCCGTGGGACGAGCAAGCGACCCCCTTCCTGCCCCGCGTCGACAGCTGGGACAATTATCACCTGTCGACCGGGCCGATGCTCAATAGCGACCCCGACGTGCCGGTGATGTTCTACAACGGCGCGACCCAGGATGCGCGCTGGCGGATCGGCTGGATCGCCTTCGCGCGCGATTGCATGAGCGTGGTCGCGCGCGGAATCGAGCCACTGATCACCCCGCCCCCCGTCGCCGACCGCAGCGATACCGATATCGCTTTTGCCGCCTCGGTGATCGAGCAGGACGGCGCGGTCTGGCTTTATTATTCGCTGGAAGACCGCAAGCTGGCGCGCGCGCGCATCGTCCGCAGTTAATTCCCGCTGCGCGTCCACCGGCGGCGCAGCGCGTGGCCGAGCATCGCCGGAAGGCCGGGGCGCAGCAGCAACCAGTCGCGGATCGCGGCGTCCCCGGTCGCGCCGATCACGCTTTTATACCCGCTGTCTCCCGCGCCCCAATCGACCGCCCGCACCCCGCCCTCCTTCGCGCGGACGAGGTTGCGGTAATAGAGCAACTTGCCCGGCGAGTGTTTGGCGAAGGCGGGATCGTAACTGTTGGCGATGGCATATTTGAGCGCGCCGGCATCGAGATCGAACGAAAAGGCGGCCGGCGCACCGTCGACACGCAGCAGCGCCACCGCCATCATGCCCGCGATCACCGGATCGGCGGCGGCGGCGCGCCAGAAGGCGCCGTGGCCGGTGGCGGTGAACTTCGCGTCCGACCCATCGGTGCGCGCGGCGATCCAGCTTTTCTCCTCGATCGCCGCCAACGCGTCGAACCCGCCCGCCGCCAGCGCGCACCCGTCGAGGAAATCCCAATCGAGCGCGCCGTGGCCGCCGAGGTGCTTTTCGTGAAAACGGTTCTTCTTGAGCGTCGATGCGCGAGGCCAATCCCCGCCCGTCATGTCGAGCAGATAGCGATCCGCGACGAAGCGATCGAGCACCGCCCACCCTGACCTGCGCGCCGCCGCGTGCAGCGCCGTCGCCGCCGGATCCCCGTCGTACACGGGCCCGATGCGCAGCGCATTGACCTGCCCGCCGAGTGCTGCGACCAACGCATCGAACGCGGCGCCGTCCACCCCCGCTTGCGCCGGGAAGCCGCGGAACGGCCAGTAACAGCC
>JALYTP010000222.1 GCA_030854225.1 Pseudomonadota bacterium | reverse complement strand
CTACGGGGTCAGGCTCGCCGCGACGCCGGCCGACGACGATCACCGTTTCGGGCACGGCAAGGCCGAGGCACTTGCCGCGCTGTTCCAGGTCATGCTGATCACCGCGTCGGCCGCCGGCATCGCGTGGCGCGCGGTCGCGGCGCTCGGCAGCGACGTGCCGACCAGCGACGCCGGTTTCGGCATCGGCGTGTCGATCGTCGCGATCCTCGCCACGCTCGTGCTGCTCGCCTATCAGCGCCGCGTGATCCGCCAGACCGGGTCGGTCGCGATCATGGCCGACAACGTGCATTATCAGTCGGACGTGCTGCTCAACGGCTCAGTCATCGCCGCCCTCGTGCTCGATCAGTATTTCGGCTGGCACCGGGCCGATCCGGTATTCGGCATCGCCATCGCATTGTGGCTGGCGTTCGGCGCCTTCCGCGCCTCGTCCAGCGCGATCGACCAGTTGATGGACAAGGAATGGCCCGAGGACCAGCGCACGCGCTTTCTCGACATCGCCGCGCAGCACCCCGAATTGCGCGGCATCCACGATTTCCGCACGCGACGCTCGGGCGCGCACGATTTCGCGCAGTTCCACATGTATGTCGCGCCCGAGATGAGCGTGCGCGAGGCGCATGACGTGGTCGAGGCGGTCGAGACCAAGCTGCGCGCCGCTTTCCCCAAGGTCGAGGTGCTGATCCATCTCGATCCCGAGGGGCATGTCGATACCGACAATCCGCTGATCGAGGCGGACGTCACCCCGCACTGGTTTGGAAAACGCCTGTGAGAATTCCGCTCGTTCAGATCGACGCGTTCGCGCGCAACGCCTTCAAGGGCAATCCGGCGGCGGTGATGCCGCTGGCAAGCTGGCTGCCGGACGCGACGCTGCAAAATATCGCGGCCGAGAACAATCTGAGCGAGACGGCGTTTCTCGTGCCGATCACCGGCAGCGACGATGACGGGGGTGAAGGGCCGGACTTCGAATTGCGCTGGTTCACGCCCACCGCCGAGGTCGTGCTGTGCGGCCATGCCACGCTGGCGAGCGGGCATTATGTGCTGTCGTCCGATCCGGCGCGCGATGCGGTGCGGTTCAGGACGCGCAAGGCTGGCGAACTATCGGTCGCGCGCGCCGGCGACGGCTATGAACTGGCGCTGCCGGCCTGGGCGCCGAGCCCCAAACCGCTGCCCGAGATCGTGGCGGCGCTGGGCCTGCCATCGGTGGTCGAGACGTTGTGGCACCACTACCGCTACGGCGTGATCGTGGTCGAGAGCGAGGCGATCGTGCGCGCGCTCGATCCCGATTTCCGCCAGCTCGCGGCGCAAGGTGACGTGCTCACCATCGTCACCGCGCCGGGCGACGAGACCGACATCGTCAGCCGGGTGTTCGCGTGCGGCGCGGGGATCGACGAGGATCCGGTGACCGGCTCCGCCCACGCCGTGATGACGCCTTATTGGGCCGATCGGTTGGGCCGCGATCGCTTCACCGCATTTCAGGCGAGCAAGCGCGGCGGGCATTTAGCGTGCCGGCTCGACGGCGAGCAAGTCATCCTCGGCGGCGGATGCGTGACCATGCTAGAGGGGACGTTCTTCCTTTAGGCTGCCAGCGCGATGCCCGCGCGCTCGGTCTCCTCGATCCAGCCGCCGCCGAGAACGCGCTCGCCGGCATACAGCACCGCCGCCTGCCCCGGCGCGACGCCGTATTCGGGCGCATGGAACAGTACGCGGTCGCCGTCGAGCAGCGCCGGGACCGGGCGGGCGAGGCTGCGCACCTTGGCGCTCAGCGCCCCGGCATGATCGCCGCCGATCCAGTTGACCCCCGACAATCGCGCCGCGCTCACCGCCAGCGCAACTTTCGGCCCGACCACGACGCGGTTCGCCGCCGGATCGAGCCGGATGACATAGAGCGGCTCGGGCGTGCCGCCGATCTCGAGCCCGCGGCGCTGGCCGACGGTGAAGTGGATCAGCCCGCGGTGCCGGCCGAGCACGCGACCGTCTTCGTCGATGATCTCGCCGCTGGCCCCCGCCTCGGGACGCAGCTTCTCGACCAACGTCGCATAATCGCCATCGGGCACGAAGCAGATGTCCTGGCTGTCGGGCTTGGCCGCGACACCCAATTCCAGCTCCGCCGCCAGCTCGCGTACGCGGCGCTTGGGCAGATCGCCGAGCGGAAAGCGCAGATAATCGAGCTGCGCCTGCGTGGTGGCGAACAGGAAATAACTCTGGTCGCGCGCGGGATCGGCCGCGCGGTGGAGTTCGGCACCCTGCACTCCCTCGACACGCCGCACATAATGACCGGTCGCGAGGCAATCCGCACCGAGGTCGCGCGCGATCCGGAACAGATCGGTGAATTTCGGCCCCATGTTGCACCGCACGCACGGGATCGGCGTGCGCCCGGCGACATAATCGTCGGCGAACTGATCGATCACCGCTTCGCGAAACGCGCTTTCATGGTCGATCACGTAATGCGCGATGCCCAGCCGGTCGCACACCGCGCGCGCATCGCGAATATCGCGCCCCGCGCAACACGATCCCGCGCGCCCGGTCGCCTCGCCATGATCGTAGAGCTGGAGCGTCACGCCGATCGTCTCCGCCCCGGTGCGCGCGGCGAGTGCTGCGACTACCGACGAATCGACCCCGCCCGACATCGCGACGACGATGCGCTTGCCCGACAGGCCCTCGCCCAGCTGAAAATCGACGCCATGCATGATCGCGCGGCGCCATACCCGCTGACGCCGCCAGAGTAAAATAAACCCTTCTTACCAAGGCCCTCATTCTACTTACCAATGGATTGCGGCGGGCTTTACCCGGCCTTCACCCTGTCTCGCTACACCGACCCTTCGTCGTCGAGTCTCGCTCGGCATGAAAGGGATCTGGTGGACCTGAGCTTCTCCCGTTTCGACATGGATGCGAAAGCGACTGTCCTCCCGTCCGATCTGGCAGTGATGATGGTCGGCGTCGCGGCGCGTCAGGCGGCGAGCCCGACCGCGCTCGCGCAGGTGCGGCTGGCGGTCGCACCGGCGATGTGCGCCTGGTTCGCACCATTGCACGGCAGCTTCGACGCCGCCGTCGCCGCCGCGCTAACCCGGTGGAAAGAGGAATGAATGTGCCGTTTACCTCGCCGCTTTAGGTGGCGTTCAAGTCCGCCGGTTATTGGCCGTTATGTGTTGAGAAGGGGCCCCCGCCCCGATCGAGGGTAAGAATGATCGAGAACCAGAAAATCCGTCCGGCAAAAGTGATTGGCCCGCTTGGCGAATCGCTGACGCTGGACAGCTTGCCCCCGCCCGAGACGACGCGCTGGGTCGTGCGGCGCAAGGCCGAGGTGGTCGCTGCGGTAAATGGCGGGCTGCTCTCGGTGGACGAGGTGTGCGATCGCTATAATCTGACGGTCGAGGAATTCGCCGGTTGGCAACGCGCGATCGACCGGTCGGGGATGCCGGGCCTGCGCGTCACCCGCATCCAGCATTACCGCTCGCTTTACGAACGCCAGCAAAAATACTGAGCGTCGAAACGCTGGCGGAACAAACCGCCCCTTCCAAGAGTCTTTCCTGTCCTGACCCGGTGACCGGGAAGCAACGGAGGGAAAAACATGGGTATCATCATCTGGCTCGTCATTGGTGGCATCTGCGGCTGGCTCGCCAGCATGGTCATGCGCACCGACGGGCAGCAAGGTATCATCCTCAACGTCGTGGTCGGGATCGTCGGATCGGTGATCGCATCGTTCATCTTCGGGGCCGGAATCAATGACGGCATCACCGTGATGACCTTCGTCTATTCGCTGATCGGGGCGATCATCCTGCTTGCGATCGTCAACCTGATCCGTCGCGGCACGGTTCGCTGAACCTGGGCCGAGACGTGAAAGGAGCGG
>JALYTP010000221.1 GCA_030854225.1 Pseudomonadota bacterium | reverse complement strand
GCCTCACGCCTTACGAATATATCGCCAAGATCTGGACGTCAGAACCGGACAGGCTCATCGTCAATCCGATCCACCAGATGCCGGGACTAAACACCTAAGAAGGAATGAATTTCAAAATTGATCCGGCTTATCTCTCCGTCACAGTAGTCCAGTCGCTGACGAATCTCTGAAAGGTCTTGCGCCATGCTACCCCAGCCCAGACCTGAAAGCTCGTATCAAACCGAGGTCGAACGGCGGAAGACGGTGTGATTGGTCGTGATGATAGCCTCCGCCTTACCTATTACGTCGTTCCGCTGTCCTACAAGAACCGTTTGGGTTAACTGGTACTCCTCATTGTACCGGGAGCTCACAGCCGCCAAGGCTTCACGCACCCCGAGCCATCAACTGTCGGGACGCCTTCGCCCGTAAAGGTGCACCGATAACGCCGATGCATCACGTCTGTGGCGCATGGGTGTCGCCCGGCGCTCGCCGACACGCCGCAGCGATGTCGTGGGCACGGCGTGCCGACACTGCATCGTCGCGTGCGTCACTCCCCGCCCCTCTACGCCCGCCGCGAAAACGCGCAGGCGCGTGAAGAGTGTGAAGATTGGGCCGCCGGTTTACGCCCGCGCGCCCTCCGCCACCGCGCCGCTGTTATGGCGCAGCGCGGTGAGGACGGTGTTGACGATCGCGTCGGCGTCGAGGCCGGCATTGGCGTATTGCGTCTCGGGCTTGTCCTGATCCTGAAAGGCGTCGGGCAGGCGCAGGGTGCGCAGTTTGAGCCCGCCGTCGATCAGCCCGGTGTCGCTGGCCAGCGTCAGGACGTGCGCGCCGAGCCCGCCGACGCTGCCCTCCTCGATCGTCACCGCCACCTCGTGCGTGGTCAGCAGCTTGCGGATCAGCGCCTCGTCCAGCGGCTTGGCGAAACGCAGATCGGCGACGGTGGTCGAGAGCCCCTTGGCGTCGAGCGTGTCGGCCGCCTTCAACGCCTCGGCCAGCCGCGTGCCGAGCGACAGGATCGCGACCTTCTTGCCCTCTCGCACGATGCGGCCCTTGCCGATCTCGAGCCGCTCCGCCGTCTCGGGCAGCGCGACCCCTGTGCCGTTGCCGCGCGGATACCTGACCGCGATCGGACCCGTATCGTGGAGCGCGGCGGTATGCGTCATGTGGACCAGTTCGGCCTCGTCGGCGGCGGCCATCACGACGAAATTGGGCAGCGTCGCCAGATACGTCACGTCGAAACTGCCGGCATGCGTCGCGCCGTCCGCGCCGACCAGTCCGGCGCGGTCGATCGCGAAGCGGACCGGCAGGTTCTGGATCGCGACGTCGTGGACGACCTGGTCGTAGGCGCGCTGGAGAAAGGTTGAATAGATCGCGCAAAACGGCCGCATGCCCTGCGCGGCGAGACCGGCGGCGAAGGTGACGGCGTGCTGTTCGGCGATGCCCACGTCGAAGAACCGCTCGGGATGCGCCCTGGCGAAGGCGTCGAGCCCGGTGCCCGAGGGCATCGCGGCGGTGATCGCGACGATGGTCGGGTCGCGCTCCGCTTCCTTCGCCAGCTGCGCGCCGAACACGTTCTGATATTGCGGCGGGCCTGGCAGCGCTTTGGCCTGCACGCCGGAGATCACGTCGAACTTCTGCACCCCGTGATATTTGTCCGCCGCCGCCTCGGCCGGGGCATAGCCCTTGCCCTTCTTGGTCACGACATGGACCAGCACCGGGCCTTCCTTGGCGTCGCGCACATTTTCCAGCACCGGGATGAGATGGTCGAGATTGTGCCCGTCGATCGGGCCGACATAATAAAACCCCAGCTCCTCGAACAACGTGCCCCCGGTCGCCATGCCGCGCGCGAACTCCTCGGCCTTGGACGCCGCCCTGTGCACCCGGCGCGACAGCTTCTTCGCCAGCTTGGACGCCAGGCTGCGCAGCCCGAGATACTCGCTGGAGGAGACCATCCGCGCCAGATACGCCGACAGCCCGCCGACTGGCGGCGCGATCGACATGTCGTTGTCGTTGAGGATGACCACCAGCCGGTTGCCCGCCGCTTCGGCGTTGTTCATCGCCTCATACGCCATGCCCGCCGACATCGCCCCGTCGCCGATCACCGCGATCGCCTTGCCGGGCTTGTCGGCCAGCTTGTTGGCGATCGCGAAGCCGAGCGCGGCGCTGATCGAGGTGGAGGAATGCGCCGCGCCGAACGGATCATATTCGCTCTCGCTGCGCTTGGTGAAGCCGCTGAGCCCGCCGCCCTGGCGCAGGGTGCGGATCCGGTCCCGCCGCCCGGTCAGGATCTTGTGCGGATAGCATTGGTGCCCGACATCCCATACCAGCCGATCGGCGGGCGTGTCGAAGACGTAGTGGATCGCGGTGGTCAGCTCGACCACGCCGAGCCCCGAGCCGAGATGCCCGCCCGTCGTACCCACCGCGCTGATCGTCTCGGCGCGCAGTTCATCGGCGAACTGGCGCAATTGGCCGGGCGCGAGCGCGCGCAGGTCGGCGGGAAGGTGAACCGTGTCGAGCAGCGGCGTCTCGGGAGGATTGGCCATCGCGCCTGTCTAGCCCAGCGAAAACCGAGTGTCGATTGTTCTGAGGCACGGCAGCCTACTTGACCCGTACGCCGCGCGGTGCAGAGGCGGATCGATGCAACCGCTGTCTCCCCGGCTGGCGACCCGCGCCGACATCCCGGCGATCACCGCCTTGATGGCGCGCGCGATCGATCGGTTGCAAGCCGCCTTCCTCTCGCCGGCGGAGATCGCCGCGAGCCGGGCGATCATGGGGCTGGACACGCGGTTGATCGATGACGGCAGCTATTTCGTGGTTGAAACGGGGCGGCGCGTTGTTGGTTGCGGGGGCTGGAGCAGGCGCGCGACGCTCTATGGCGGCGATCACAGCGCGGCGTTGCGCGACTCCGCCTTGCTCGATCCGGCAACGGAGGCGGCCCGCATCCGTGCGATGTTCACCGATCCCGATTTCGCCCGTCGCGGCATCGGGCGATCGATCCTGAATGCCTGCGAAGACGCGGCGCGGCGCGCGGGGTTCCGGCGAACCGAATTGATGGCGACCTTGTCCGGCGAACCGCTGTACCGCACCTGCGGATATGCGGCGATCGAGCGGGTATCCTCGCCCGCGTCGGGCGGGGTGTCGGTGCCGCTGATCCGCATGACCAGGCCACTGGATTAGCGAACCATGCGCCGCGCCGGGGTGACCGGGCGCGGCGCTTCGCCTATCAGCGGGTGCATGACCGATCCCCGCCCCGCGCTCGCCTATCACCTCACCGCCGGCACCGGCCCGGCGGTGGTGTTCCTGCCCGGTTATGCATCCGACATGGAGGGCACCAAGGCGCTCGCGCTCGAAGCTTGGGCGAAGGCGCAGGGCCGTGCGTTCCTGCGCTTCGATTATACCAGTTGCGGGCAGAGCGAGGGCGCGTTCGAGGAGCAGACCATCGCCGGGTGGCGCGACGATGTGCTGGCGATGCTCGCGCTGGTCGACGGCCCGGCGATCCTTGTGGGATCGTCGCTCGGCGGATGGCTGATGCTGCTGGTTGCGCGCGATCATCCCGAACAGGTCGCCGCTTTGGTCGGCGTCGCGCCGGCGCCCGATTTCACCGATTGGGGCTTTTCCACCGACGAGAAGCTGCGCCTGCTGTCCGACGGCCGGCTGGAGCGCCCCTCGCCTTATGCCGAAACGCCGATCGTCTATACCGCCAGGTTTTGGCAATCGGGCGAGGCCAACCGATTGATGTTCGGCGAGATCGCGATCGACGTGCCCGCCCGCCTGCTCCACGGCCAGCGCGATGCCGACGTGCCGTGGCAGCGCAGCGGGCGGCTGGCCGAGCTGATCCGTTCAGCCGACGTGCAGACATGGCTGATC
>JALYTP010000220.1 GCA_030854225.1 Pseudomonadota bacterium | reverse complement strand
CTGCCGGGTTCACCGCGTCAGCCGGATCAGACACCAAGATTGCCCTCGTAGATGACCTGGGCGATGCCGATAATGCTGTCGAACGTGTCGTCCGCCGCCGTTTCGGCGACGCGCAGCGCGCCGCTCGTCGCGACGTGCGTGGCGAGATCGACGATGTGATTGATGTCGATGCCGAAGATATCCATGCCCCACCTCGTTGTTGTTGCGCGTCGATCGCGCGGCGCGAGGCTAGACCGGTCGCAGCCCGGACACCGAGTTACATTGTTGTAACATTGGGCTGGAGCCTCCGGCTGTAACTTGGCCGTACCCTCGCCCGGCGCGATGTGACGCACGTTGCGCGCGGCGCTTGCCAGCCTCGCAGGACCGGCCTATATCGCACCTCGTTCTCTACATCACTGGGTGTCGAGGCCGGAGGGTTCCTTTCCGGCGCCGAACCCGCATGCATCTGGAGTGTTGATGGCGGATATCGCCGCGCTGACCCGATTGATCGAGCCCGAGGCGCGCGCCATGGGCTTCGATCTCGTGCGCGTGAAGATGCTCGGCGGAAAGGGCGACCAGACATTGCAGATCATGGCCGAGCGGCCCGACACCCGCCAGCTGTCGATCGACGATTGCGCCGATCTGTCGCGCCGCGTGTCGGACGTGCTCGACGCCATGGAGGAAGCCGGGACCGACCCGATCGAGGGCGAATACCGGCTCGAAGTGTCGTCGCCGGGGATCGACCGGCCGTTGACGCGACTCGCCGATTTCGCCGACTGGGCGGGGCACGAGGCGCGCATCCACCTCGTCGCGCCGATCGCGGGCCGCAAGCAGCTGACTGGCGATCTCGCCGGGATCGAGGGTGACCGAATCCTGATCGACGTGAAGGGCCATGAGCGCATGACCATCGGCCTCGATCAGATCGGCGATGCCAAATTGCTGATGACCGACAGATTGCTTGCCGCGACCGCGCCGCTCTCGACCGAGGGCGCGGAAGAAGAATTCGAGACAGAGGAACAAGACTGATGGCCACCCAGGGCACCTCGGGCGTTACCGCCAACCGCGCCGAGCTGATCGCGATCGCCAATGCGGTCGCGACCGAGAAGATGATCGACAAAGGCATCGTGATCGAGGCGATGGAGGACGCGATCCAGCGCGCCGCCAAGGCCCGTTACGGCGCGGAGAACGACATCCGCGCCAAGCTCGACGCGACCACAGGCGATCTGCGTTTGTGGCGCGTCGTGGAAGTGGTCGAGGGGGTCGACGATTATTTCAAGCAGGTCAATCTGAAGGAGGCGCAGAAGCTTCAGCCCGGCGCGGTGGTCGGCGATTACATCGTCGATCCGCTGCCTCCGATCGAGTTCGGCCGCATTGCCGCGCAGGCCGCCAAGCAGGTGATCTTCCAGAAGGTCCGCGATGCCGAACGCGAGCGCCAGTTCGAGGAATTCAAGGACCGCATGGGGGAGATCATCACCGGCGTGGTCAAGCGCGTCGAATTCGGCCATGTCGTCGTCGATCTCGGCCGCGCCGAAGGCGTGATCCGCCGCGACGCGCAGATCCCGCGCGAGGTGGTGCGCGTCAACGATCGCATCCGCAGCCTGATCCTCAACGTGCGCCGCGAAAACCGCGGCCCGCAGATTTTTCTCAGCCGCGCGCATCCCGATTTCATGAAGAAGTTGTTCGCGCAGGAAGTGCCCGAGATTTACGACGGCATCATCGAGATCAAGGCCGCCGCGCGTGATCCGGGGTCGCGCGCCAAGATCGGCGTGATCAGCCATGACAGCAGCATCGACCCGGTCGGCGCGTGCGTTGGCATGAAGGGCAGTCGCGTGCAGGCCGTCGTGCAGGAAATGCAGGGCGAGAAGATCGACATCATCCCCTGGTCCGAAGACACCGCGACCTTCGTCGTCAACGCGCTCCAGCCGGCGAGCGTCAGCCGCGTGGTGATCGACGAGGAAGAGGACCGGATCGAGGTCGTCGTCCCCGACGATCAGCTGTCGCTGGCGATCGGGCGTCGCGGCCAGAACGTGCGGCTTGCCTCGCAGCTGACCGCCAAGGCAATCGATATCCTGACAGAGCAGGATGCGAGCGAGAAGCGCCAGAAGGAGTTCACCGAACGCACCGCGTTGTTCGAGAAGGAGCTCGACGTCGACGAGACGCTCGCGCAGCTGCTCGTCGCCGAAGGGTTCGGCAGCCTCGAGGAAGTCGCTTATGTCGAGGTGGATGAAATCGCCTCGATCGAGGGCTTCGACGAGGATCTTGCCGCCGAGTTGCAGAGCCGCGCCGCCGAGGGGCTCGAGCGCCGCGATCAGGCCAATCGCGAGGAACGCCGCGCGCTCGGCGTCGAGGACGATCTGGCGACGATGCCGTACATGACCGAAGCGATGCTGGTCACGCTCGGCAAGGCCAAGATCCTGACGCTCGACGATCTCGCCGATCTGGCGACCGACGAGCTGATCGAGAAGAAGCGCCAGGAACCGCGCCGCCGCGCCGAGGACGCCCCGAAACGCCCCGAGCACAAGGGCGGGGTGCTCGGCGAATACAGTCTGTCGGAAGAGCAGGGCAACGAGATCATCATGGCCGCCCGTGCGCACTGGTTCGAGGACGAGGCGCCTGCGGCTGATGCCTCGGCCGCTGCCGAAACATCGGAGGAGAGCGAGGCCTGATGCCCTTCGTCAGCATCCGCATTTCGGGCACCGCGACCAAGGACCAGAAGTCCGGGATCGTCGCGGACGTCACCCGGTCGCTCGTCGAGCGGCTGGGCAAGAACCCGGCTGCGGTGCAGATCGTGATCGAAGAGGTCTCGACCGACAATTACGGCGCGGGTGGTCAGCTGATCGCCGACCGCGATGCCGCCAAACCGAGGGAGGACGCGCATGCGGTCCCCTCGCAATGAGACTGTAGCCGAGCCCAAAGGACCGGTGCGTACTTGCATCCTGTCGCGCGACGAGGGTTCGCGCGACGGGCTGATCCGGCTTGCGCTGTCGCCCGATGGCGATGTGCTGCCCGACGTGCGCGCCAAGGCGCCGGGGCGCGGCGCATGGATCGGGGTGAACTGGGCCGCGCTCGATACCGCCATCGCCAAGGGCAAGTTGAAGGGTGCGCTCGCCCGTGCGTTCAAGGGCGAGGCGCTGTCGATCCCCGCCGATCTCCCCGCCCGGATCGCCGCCGCGCTGGAACGGGCCGCGCTCGACCGGCTCGGGCTGGAGGCGCGGGGCGGCACCTTGCTCACCGGCTCGGACCGGATCGCGGAGGCCGCGCGCGCGGGCAAGCTCCACCTGCTGCTCCACGCGGGTGACGCGGCGGCCGACGGCAACCGCAAGCTCGACCAGGCGTGGCGCATCGGCCGAGATCGCGAGCGGGAGGGCGATAGCGAGGACGGCCGGGGCTTGGTATTGCCGATCCCGCGCCATATATTGTCCGTGGCGCTGGGCCGCGAAAACGTGGTACATGTCGGCCTGACGGACTTCCAAGCCGCTGCACGGGTACGCGATGCCATCGCCCGGTGGCTGCACTTTATCGGCCCTGACCCCGGGTTCCATCCAGGTGATACCTTGGTGGGCGCCCATGACCCAAAGCCTTGCGAAACGGCCTCGCAGGGCGCATCGGCGGCTCGCACCAGCGGGACCGCACCCGAGACTTTGACGCACGAGGAACACGAGTGAGCGATACCGACAACGAGAAGCCGAAACTGGGCATGCGCGCGCCGCTGGGGCTGAAGCGCACGGTCGAGACGGGCAAGGTGAAGCAGAGCTTCAGCCACGGGCGGTCGAACACCGTCGTGGTCGAGGTCAAGCGGCGCCGTATCCTCGGCCCCGGTGGCGCGCCCGCCGAGGCGGCGCCCGTGCAGGAAGCCGCACCCGCCCCGGTGCAGGCGCCGCC
>JALYTP010000219.1 GCA_030854225.1 Pseudomonadota bacterium | reverse complement strand
CGCCCCCGCCGCGCCCGGCGCGCTTATCTCGCTGCGCGGCGTCACCAAGACCTACGGGCAGGGCGCGACCGCGTTCCAGGCGCTGAAGGGCGTCGATCTGGACATCGCGGCGGGCGATTTCGTCGCCGTGATGGGCGCGAGCGGATCGGGCAAGTCGACGACGATGAACATCCTGGGCTGTCTCGACGTGCCGAGTTCGGGCACGTTCCAGTTCAAGGGGCACCATGTCGAGCGGCTCGACCGCGACCAGCGCGCACTGCTCCGCCGCAAATATCTCGGCTTCGTGTTCCAGGGCTTCAACCTGCTGGCACGCACCACCGCGCTCGAAAATGTCGAGCTCCCATTGCTCTACCGCGGCGACGCCAAGCAGGCGCGGCGCGCCACCGCAATGGCCGCGCTCGACAAGGTCGGGCTGAAGGACTGGTGGGACCATACCCCCGCCGAACTCTCGGGCGGGCAGCAGCAGCGCGTCGCCATCGCGCGCGCGATCGTCACCCAGCCCGATGTGCTGCTCGCCGACGAGCCCACCGGCAACCTCGATTCCGAACGCTCGGTCGAGATCATGCAGTTGCTCGCCGATCTCAACGACAATGCCGGCATCACCGTGCTGATGGTGACGCACGAGCCCGACATGGCGGCGTTCGCGCGCACCATCGTCCATTTCAAGGACGGACTGGTCGAGCGGATCGACGCGCGACATGCGCAGGGCGAGGCGGTGCGCTGATGCTTGGCACCACGCTCCTCTTGGCGCTGCGTTCGATCGCGCGGCACAAATTACGCTCGTTCCTGACGACGCTGGGCATCATCATCGGCGTCGCGGCGGTGGTGACGATGGTGACGCTGGGCAAGGCGACGACGGCGGCGGTGCAGCAATCGATCGCGTCGCTCGGCACCAACATCCTGCAGATCCGCCCCGGACAGGGTTTCGGTCGCGGCGGCGGCGGGCCGCGCCCGCCCGATTTCAAGCCGCAGGACGTCATCGCGATCCGCGACCAGATCGCCGGCGTCAAGGCGGTGGCGGCGCAAGCCGGCACGTCCGGCACCGCAATCTATGAAGGGGCGAACTGGTCGACCACGGTCAACGGCACCACCAATGCCTATTTCCAGGTCCAGCCCTGGCCCTTGGCGGAAGGACGCATCTTCTCGTCGCAGGAGGAGCAGGCGGGCAAATCGGTCTGCATCCTCGGCAACACAGTCTACACCAACCTGTACCACGGCGGCGAGGCGGTCGGCACCCGGATGCGCATCGCGGGCATTTCCTGCGACGTGATCGGCCGGCTGACGACGCGCGGCCAAGCCGGGTTCGGCGGCGATCAGGACGATGTCGTGTTGATGCCGCTCAAGACCGTGCAGCGGCGGATGACCGGCACCACCGACGTCAAGCTGATGCTGGTCGGGGTCGATCAGGCGTATTCGAGCGCGTCGGTCCAGGCCTCGATCGAGGATCTGCTGCGCGAACGGCGCAACATCACCGGGGGCAAGGACAATGATTTCAACATCTTCGACACCGCGCAGATTTCCGCGACGCTGACGTCCTCGACCACGCTGTTGACCGGCATCGTCACCGCGGTGGCGGCGATCAGCCTGATCGTCGGCGGCATCGGCATCATGAACATCATGCTCGTCTCGGTGACCGAGCGCACGCGCGAGATCGGCATACGGCTCGCGATCGGCGCAGTGGCGCGCGAGGTGCTGCTGCAATTTCTCGTCGAGGCGATCGCGCTGTCGTGCCTCGGCGGATTGATCGGCCTCGTCGTGGCGCAGCTCGCGATCCTCGGCCTGGCGCCGGTGATGAAGGTCGAGTGGATTTTCGTGCCCGAGATCAACGTGGTCGCCTTCGCCATTTCGGCGCTGATCGGCGTCGTCTTCGGCTATTTCCCCGCGCGCCGCGCCGCCGCACTCAACCCGATCGACGCCCTGCGGCACGAATAGGTCACCGGAACGCGCGCAGCTTCGCGAGGTCGGCGGGGGTGTCGATATCGAGCAATTCGGTCGGCGTGGTGACGACGTGGCGGCCGGCGCGAACGAGGTGGCGCGCGCCTTCATCGCCGTCCAGCTCGAGCAGTTCGGCGAAGCGGTCGGCGCCGAAGATCGCCGGCGGGGACGGGGTTTCGCCGTCGCTCGACGCGATCACCGCGTCGGCGCTGTCGGCGGCATCGAGCAGACGGTAGATGTGGGTCGCGGTGACGCGCGGCATATCGGCAAGCGCGATCAGCACCGCCGCCGCCCCCGCATCGCGCGCCTCGGCCACACCCAGTTTGAGCGATTCGGACATGCCGATTTCGGGCCGTTCGTTGTGGATGACGCGATAGCCGAGCGATTCGAAATCGAGATCGGTGCCGTTCTTCACCACGATCCGCGCCATGAAGGGCACATCCTCCAGCGCGGTGACGACGTGCAGCGCGAGCGGCCGGCCGAGGAACGGCTCGGTCAGTTTATCGACATTGCCGAACCGGCCCGAACGGCCGGCCGCCAGCAGGATGAGAACGGTCTGTTCAACGGCGATCATGGACTTTCAGGCTCCCGGTTGATCGGGTAACGTCCGTCGGTGCCCAACGTATCCCGCTGCCTTGCCCGAAAGGACATGCCGTGCGCATCACCGCCCTGTTGCTCGCGCTGCTGCCGGGCGTCGCGATCGCCGGGGATGAGCCGTTGACGCGCGTGCCTTCGCTCTCGCCGCCGGTCATTATCGGCCACCGCGGCGCGAGTGGGCTCCGGCCCGAGCATACGCTTGCCTCGTACGATCTCGCCATCGAGCAGGGTGCGGATTTCATCGAGCCCGATCTCGTCTTCACCAGGGACGGCGTATTCGTCGCGCGGCACGAAAACGACATCACCGAGACGACCGACGTGGCGGCGCATCCCGAATTCGCCGCGCGCAAGACGACGAAGACGATCGACGGCGAGAAGCATGTTGGCTGGTTCACCGAGGATTTAACGCTGGCCGAGCTGAAGACGCTGCGCGCGACCGAGCGCCTGCCGCAGCTGCGCCCGGACAATGCCCGCTTCGACGGGCAGTTCGCCATCCCCACGCTCGACGAGATCATCGCGCTGGCAAAGAAGCGCTCGACAGAAACCGGGCGCACGATCGGCATCTATCCCGAGACCAAGCACCCGAGCTATTTCGCCTCGATCGGCCAACCGATGGAGGAAAAGCTCGCCGCGCAACTCGCCAAGGCGGGGTGGAGCAAGCCGGGCGACCCGGCGATCATCCAGTCGTTCGAGGTGAACAATCTCAAGCATCTGCACAAGCTGACCGGGCTGCGGCTGATCCAGTTGATGGACGCCAAGGGCGCGCCGGCGGACGGCGCCGCTCCAAGCTATGCCGCCATGGCGACGCCGGCGGGGCTCAAGGCGGTGGCAGCCTATGCCTGGGGGATCGGCCCCAACAAGGACATGATCAAGCCGGGCGACGGCCCCGCCACGAGCCTCGTCCTCGATGCCCATGCGGCGGGCTTGCGGGTCCATCCCTGGACCTTCCGCGCGGAGAATTTCTTCCTGCCCGCCAGTTTGCGCAAGGGGATCGATCCGCGCGCGCACGGCGATCTGGTCGCGGAAATCGATCGCTATCTCGCGCTGGGCGTGGATGGATTTTTCACCGACTTCCCCTATCTCGGCCATCAGGCCCGCCTCCAGGCAGCGGCCAAACCGTGAAAGATTGTGTCATGCGGTCGTTGCTCGTCGTCCTGCTCGCCTTGCCCCTGCTGACGGGGTGCATCGCGCGCACGGCGGTCGATGTCGTCACGCTGCCGGTCAAGGCCGGCGCCAAGGTGGTCGACTGGAGCACGACGAGCCAGTCCGAGGCCGATCGCAATCGCGGCCGGGCCGAGCGCAAGGCGGACGAGCGCGCCGGGAAGGAACGGCGCAAGGC
>JALYTP010000218.1 GCA_030854225.1 Pseudomonadota bacterium | reverse complement strand
CCACCCCCGCCGCCTCCCGCAGTGGTGTGCTCGCCAGGACCGTTCATCGTGTTCTTCGAGTGGGACAAGTCGGACATTACGCCAGAGGCCGCGTCGATCCTCGACAACGCCGTTACCCAGTATCAGAACTGCGGCAATGCGCAGGTCATGCTGGCCGGCTTCACCGATCGTTCGGGTACGCCGAAGTACAATATCGGGCTGTCGCAACGTCGCGCCGACTCGGTAAAATCCTATCTGGCGTCGCATTCGGTGCCGGATGGGGTGATGACCACCTCGGCCTTCGGCGAGGATCCCGCCCACCTGCGCGTTCAAACCGCGGACGGTGTGCGCGAGGTTCAGAACCGCCGCGTCGAAATCACCTACGGACCGGGTTCGGGCCAATAAGCCCACCCACCGTTACGGTGACGAGAATTGGGGAGGTCGGGACAACCGGCCTCCCCTTTTCGTTGTCAGCCAGGCAGCCTGGCGCCGCGAAGCCGGCTGACGAACGCTGCGGGGCTGGAAATCGCGCGCCCTTCGGCTAGAGCAGCGCGAATAGCGGGCGCATTGCCCGGCCAGCCGGAGGTTCATCCACCCCATGCGCATCACGATGATCGGTTCGGGCTATGTCGGCCTGGTGTCGGGGGCCTGTTTTTCGGACTTCGGCCACGACGTCATCTGCGTCGACAAAGACGCGAGCAAGATCGCCGCGCTCGAGGCTGGAAAGATGCCGATCTATGAGCCCGGTCTGGACGCGCTGGTCGCCGCCAACGTGAAAGCGGGCCGGTTGCGCTTCACCACCGATCTGGCCGGCGCGGTCTCGGGCGCGGACGCGGTGTTCATCGCGGTCGGCACGCCCAGCCGCCGCGGCGACGGCCATGCCGACCTTAGCTATGTGTTCGAGGCGACGCGCGACATCGGCGCGGCGATTGACGGCCCGGTGGTCGTCGTCACCAAATCGACCGTTCCTGTCGGCACCGGCGACAAGGTCGAGGAAATTCTGCGCGAGGTTGTGTCGCCCGACTTTGCGGTGGCGGTCGTCTCCAACCCCGAATTTCTGCGCGAAGGCGCCGCGATCGGCGATTTCAAGCGCCCCGACCGCATCGTGATTGGCACCGACGATGCGCGCGCGCAGGGCGTGATGCGCGAAGTCTACCGCCCGCTCTATCTCAACGAGAGCCCGATCCTCTTCACCGGTCGCCGTACCTCCGAGCTGATCAAATATGCCGCAAACGCCTTTCTCGCGACCAAGATCACCTTCATCAACGAAATCGCCGATCTGTGCGAGGCGGTCGGCGCCGATGTGCAGGACGTGGCGCGCGGGATCGGGCTCGACAACCGTATCGGCAAGAAATTCCTCCACGCCGGCCCCGGTTACGGTGGATCGTGTTTCCCCAAGGACACGCTCGCGCTGCTCAAGACCGCCGAGGATTTCGAGACCCCGGTGCGAATCGTCGAGGCGGTCGTGCAGGTCAACGATACCCGCAAGCGCGCGATGGGGCGCAAGGTGATCGTGGCGCTGGGCGGCGAGGGCAATGCGAGCATGAAGGGCAAGACGGTCGCGGTACTCGGGCTGACCTTCAAGCCCAATACCGACGACATGCGCGACGCGCCGAGCCTCGCGATCATCCAGAGCTTGCTCGACGCGGGCATCGCGGTGCGCGCGCACGATCCCGAGGGGATGGAGATCGCCAAGAGCATGATGCCCGAGGTCACCTATTGCCGCGACGCGTACGAGGCCGCGCAAGGCGCCGACGCGGTGGCGATCGTCACCGAATGGGATACGTACCGCGCGCTCGATCTCAAGCGTCTCGCGGCGGCGATGGCCGCGCCGGTGATGGTCGACCTGCGCAACGTCTATCCCCCCGCCGACGCGGCGCGCGCGGGGTTCGCGTACAGCTCGATCGGGCGTTGATCGATCAGCCGTCGACGGGTGCGGTTGCGCCCGGACCGTAATCGCCCGGCGAACCGGCGTGGTCGCTCACGCGCGGCGTGGTCGCCGATGGATGCACTGTCAGACGAACGTGGCAGCCGTCCCGTCACTGGATGATACCGCGCTCGGATGAGCCATAAATCGAGAATCCTGCTGGCTAGCCCGTTTCGTTGTTTCAACTCGTCGCCCGAGCTGATCCGGCTGGTCCTCATTATGTAAGTCCGCTTCCTGCTGTCACTCGGGAACGTCGCGGATCTGCTGTTCGAGCGCGGTATCGACATTGTCATGAGACGGTGCGGATGTGGCGGAACCGGTTCGGCTCGATGTTCGCCGGCGACATTCGTCGCCAGGGTATATCGCGAATGCGGGACTTGATCTTCGCTTGGCTTGCCGGACACCGCTGATAGGCTCTGCGGAGCCATGAGGTGTATGATGGCGATTACGACGAAGCGTCGATTTACGGGCGAGTTCAAGCGCGAGGCGGTCGCGCTGTGGGAGGCGAGCGGCCGGATGCAGACCGAGGTGGCGGTTGCACTGGGGATCATGCCCACGATGCTGCGTCGCTGGCGGCGTAAGCAGCAGGAGGGCAGCGCTCCGTCAACAGGCCGGGCGGCGAGCCGCCAGTATCGGCGATGACGTCGCCAGCGGATCAGGCGTCCGAGATCGCCCGGCTACGCAGGGAACGGGCCGCGCGCGGATGGAGCGCGAGGTCTACCGCGACATGGGGCTGGATTGGGTGGAGTGGGGGGCGAGTCGCCGATCCCGCGTTGGGAACCAGGGGATGCTGATTCTGCCAATCTTTTGCCGAATACTCGACGCACCAACCTCCAGCGGCGCATTTTCCGGACGCATTCATAATCGAACGAAGACGGGAAACTGCTTCGCAATTGACGTTATCATCGACCACGAACGCCGTAACAGGCTGCGGAATCATCCGCTGCACTTGCGAAAGATATTTGCGAAGGGTTGGCATGTCGATTGATTGGCCATTCCACTGCGCGCCCTCCGTTGAAAGAGTGAGCTTGTTATAAGACAGCAGCTCGCCGGATTCGGCTCCTTTCGCACTCCAACCATTGGGGTATCCACCGCATTCTTTCCCGGCAAAAAACATCGGTTGCGAGGCGGGGCTTTGGGGTTGCTTTCCGCAACCGGCGACGGCACTCGCGGCGAGGAGTATTGGCGCTATTGCTTTCATCATCATCCCCCTAACACCGCCCCCACCCAAACCGGCACCAACGCACTCGCCGGCCCCAGCCGCGTCTCGGCGAACCACGCGCTGCCGGCGGATTCCTCCAGGTTGAGCTCCAGCGTTGCCGTGCCGTGATAGCGCGCGGTCTGGACGAAGCCGGCCGCCGGATACACCGCGCCCGACGTGCCGATCGACACGAACAGGTCGCACCTCGCCAGTGCGGCCTCGATCCGCTCCATCTCGTACGGCATCTCGCCGAAGAACACGATGTCGGGGCGCAGCGCCGGCGCCCCGCAGGCCGGACATGTCGTTCGCCGCGGCAGGTCGCCCGACCAGTCGCCGCGAACCCCGCACAACGCGCACAGCGCCGACAGCAACGCACCGTGCATGTGCAGCAGCCGCCCCGATCCGGCATCGACCCCGGCGCGTTCGTGCAGATCATCGACATTCTGCGTCACGATCAACAGGTCGCCGGGCCAGTCGGCAGCGAGCCGCGCCAGCGCGCGGTGCGCCGCATTGGGCACGACGCCCGCCAACGCCGCCCGCCGCGCGTCATAAAAGCGGTGGACCAGATCGGCGTCGCGCGCGAGCGCTTCGGGTGTGCACACGTCCTCGACCCGGTGTCCTTCCCACAGGCCGCCGGGGCCGCGAAACGTCGCCAGCCCGCTCTCGGCGGAAATCCCCGCGCCGGTGAGGATGACGATATTGCGGGCGTCGCGCATCGCCGGGTCATAGCGTGCTTCGCGCGCGGCGGCGACGGCATGGGCGGGATAGGGCTGTCCTACAC
>JALYTP010000217.1 GCA_030854225.1 Pseudomonadota bacterium | reverse complement strand
AGCCAAGATAGCCGGTGCCGAAGAGCGCGTAGAGCGGCTCCGGGATCGCGCCGAGATAGCCGGTCATGCCCTGCCCGATGGCGGTCGCCATTTCCGGCCTTACGGCGGCGATCAGGCCCATCGGCACCGACCACAGCAACAGCGTGTACATCACATACAGGAAACTCGGACGCGCCCGGCTGGTCCACGGGTCGCTCGACTGCGCCTCGGCGACGATCGCCGACAGCTGCGCCTTGACGAGCTCGAGATCCTGGCTGCCCTGCAGCCTGAGCAGTTCGAGCTTGGCCGCATCGCGCGCCTGCGGATCGGGAATGAGCTTGTCGAGCAGTCCGGAAATCGGCGTGATGAGGGCGTCGATAAATGCCATGTCGGTTCTCCGCTGAGCAGTTGGGATATCCGATATGGTTCGTTTTGTCAAGTCGTTTCGCCACCGAGGCAGGCAGGCTGGGTCCATGACGGGCGGCGAATGGGCGTTCGCGCCGCGGCCCTGCACATCGTTTCAGGCTGTTCTGGGGGAAGGACTGGTCGGAGCGACAGGATTCGAACCTGCGACCCCTTGACCCCCAGTCAAGTGCGCTACCAGGCTGCGCCACGCTCCGACCGGCGGTCCGTGTAGGGGGCAGGAGCGGGGGATGCAAGGCTTCCCTTCCCCCGCTCCCCCAGGGCGTCGATCAACCCGGCACTTCCAGCCCGTATTGCTTGAGCAGGTCGTACAGCGTCGGCCGGCTGACCCCGAGCAGCTTGGCGGTCGAGCTGATATTGCCCTCGGTCCGAGCCATCGCGAGCCGGATCGCGCGGCGGTCGGCCGCCTCGCGCGCAGTTTTCATGTTGAGGGCCGCGGCACCGTCCTGCTTGTCGCCGAGGTCGAGGTCGTTGGCGTCGAGCCGCGTCCCCTCCGCCATGATGACGGCACGCTTCAGGCGGTTCTCAAGCTCGCGGACATTGCCGGGCCAGTGCCAATCGGTCATTGCCGCCACCGCATCGGCGGTAAAACCCTTGAATGCGCGCGCATGCTCACGGCTGAACTTGCCGAGGAAATGATGGGCCAGCAGCGTCGCATCGCCCGGCCTCTCCGCCAGGCTGGGGATGCGGACGACGATTTCGGCGAGGCGGTAATAGAGATCCTCGCGGAACCGCGCCGTGCCGATCATCGCGTCGAGGTCCTGGTGCGTGGCGCAGACGATGCGGACGTCGACCGGGATCGGCCGGCGGCCGCCGATGCGTTCGATGACACGCTCCTGCAGGAAGCGCAGCAATTTGACCTGCAGCGGCAGCGGGATGTCGCCGACCTCGTCGAGAAACAGCGTGCCGCCCTCGGCCAGCTCGATCTTGCCCTCCGTGGTCTTGGCGGCCCCGGTGAACGCGCCCTTCTCGTAACCGAACAGTTCCGATTCCAGCAGGTTCTCCGGAATCGCCGCGCAGTTGATTGCGATGAACGGCTTGGCGGCGCGCAGCGAGGCGTTGTGCAGGCCTCGCGCCAGCAACTCCTTGCCGGTCCCGGACGCGCCGAGCAGCATCACCGATACGTCGGCGCCAGCGACCCGCTCGATCATGCGCGCAACCTTCAGCATCTCCGGGCTGCCGGTGATGATGCCGCCGAGCACGTCCTGCGGGCCGGCCTGGCCCGCCAGCCGCCGGTTCTCCGCCTCCAGATCCGCGACGTGATAGGCACGCCTGACGATCATGCCGAGTTCGTCGATATCAACCGGCTTTTGGTAGAAATCGAAGGCACCTGCCGCGATGGCGCGCAGCGCGCTTTCACGGGCACCGTGCCCGGACGCAACGATGACCTTGGTTTCCGGCGCGGCGCGCAGGATTTCGGTCAACGTAGCAAAACCCTCGGACGTGCCGTCGGGATCAGGTGGCAGGCCGAGGTCGAGCGTCACGACCGCGGGCGCATGGGCGCGGACGGCGGTCAGCGCCGCCTCGCGGTCGCCGGCGACGATGACCTCGTAATCCTCGTACGACCAGCGCAACTGACGCTGCAGCCCCTCGTCATCCTCGACGACCAACAACTTACGCACGGCTTCGCTCAAGCAACTTTCCTTTGTTCAATCGCCCGTTCCAGCGCTGCCGCATCGGCATTCATCGCCGGCAGCGTCACGGTGAATATGGTACCCTCGCCCTCGCGGCTGACAACGGCAAGCCGGCCATCCAGCGACTTGGCGATCTCCCGCGCTTCATAGGCCCCGATGCCGAAACCGCCCGGCTTGGTCGAGCGGAATGGCTTGAACAATTCGCCGCGCACGAACGCCGCCGACATGCCGCAGCCATTGTCGGCGATGGTGACCGTAACCATGCCGCCATGCGTCGTTACGCCAACGTCGATGCGTGCCTCGTTGGCACTGGCGTCGATAGCATTCTGGATGAGGTGGGCAAAAAGTTGCTCGAGGCGTGCCGGGTCGGCAGCCACGGTTGCCGGGGTTTCGCTCGCCAGATAGAGCGGCGCATGGGCGCGGCGCTTGGCACTGACGATCTGGCTCAGCAGCTCTCCCGCGTCGACCGGCTCACGCGTGTCGGGCCGCCCGGTGTTGTGCTGCGCCAGCCGCGCCAGCAAGTCGTTCATCTTGCCGACCGACGACTGCAACGTCGCGATCATGTCGGCGCGGAACGCCGGATTGTCCGCGTGGCGCTCGGCGTTGCGTGAAACCAGGCTGAGCTGCGACACGAGATTCTTGATGTCGTGCATGATGAAAGCGAAACGCCGGTTGAACTCGTCGAAGCTTCCCGCCTCGTCCAGCGCCGCCTGGGTATGCGCCTCGGCGATGTAGCTGGCCGCCTGCCGCCCGAGCGTGCGCAGCAGTTCGAAATCCTCCCAGTTCAGGTCACGTGGCGCAACCGTGCGCTCCAGCACGATAACGCCGGCCAAACTGTCGAGGTGGACCAGCGGCACCGCCAGCCAGATGCGCCGGTCGGTTGCCGCCCAGTCGGGCAAGGTCAGCCCCGCATAGTCGCCGCCGCCGCCACGCCACTCGTCGAAATCGACGATGCGCTGCTGCGTCTCCATGTAATGGGCAAGGCCGGGGGCCGGGGCCAGCCGCTCGGCGCTGAAGTGATGCGCGTTCCAACGGTCCACCAGCTCGAACCCGCCGTCGTCGGCGGCCGCATACAAGGCACCCCCGGGGGCATCGACGACGACCCCGACGGCCTCGACAACCCGGCAGGCGAGCGGCTGCCCGTCCTTGCGGCTGACGATCTGGATGAAGCGCAGCCACTCGGTGCGGTATTCGTATTTGTAGGTGAAGAAATTCTTCGCAATGATCACCCGCAGCCGCGCCCGAAAGCGCGGGCTGACCATGACCACCGCACCGCCGATCGCCGTCGCGAACAGGAAGCTGATCTGCAGCAGCCGGCCCCAGTCGCCGCCGACGAGCCGCAGGCCGTAAGCGGTCAACGCCATCGCGATCAGGTAGATTCCGATGATCGAGAACGACAATGTGTGGAACACCACCTGTCGCGACACCTGGACCCGCGCCACCCAAGCCGAACTGGCCGACATCAATAGCAGCGGGACGACGATGGCATCGACCGCGCCGCGGATATTGTAGAGGTCCGCCGACAGGTGACTGAGCAGGAACTGCAGGGTGTAGAGATTGAGGTCGTAGCCGAAGAAACCGGCGAGCCCGATCGCCAGCAGGCGGATGCCGGACCGGGTCCCGGGCACGGCGTTGACATAGAGATTGTGCAGCAGCACCAGCCCCGAGATCGCGACCGTGAGCCGGGTGATGACGAAGAGAGTGCCAAGCAGGGGCGCATTCGCCGTGCCCATCGCGCCAACCACGTCGAGCATCAGCTGAGCCGTCGTGACGAACCCAACCGCGCTGGCAATGGCGAAGGATGAGCGCAGCCGGTCGTCCAGCGCCCAGGTCACACGCAACAGCGAGAGCAGGAAGATCACCCAG
>JALYTP010000010.1 GCA_030854225.1 Pseudomonadota bacterium | reverse complement strand
CCGCGACCACCGCCGCGCTATCCGGCCTGTCGGCCTGCGCGGGTCTGGTGTTCGTGCCCAAGCGCGAGGCGGTGATGCGGCAGATCAGCTTCGTGCCGCTGTCATCCGATGCCAAGGGCGTGCTCAGGGCGCTGGCCGTGCTGGTCAGCGAAGGCGGTGCGGTGGAGAATCGCGTGATCGACCTGCCGCCGGGTCTCTCCCCCGGTGGATTGGTCGAGGCGGGCAATTATATGACCGCGACGCTCGGCGGTCTCACGCTGGCGCAGGCGCGCGAGCGGATCGGGCAGGCGATGGTCGCCGAACGCGCGGCGCTCGCCGGCGCGGCGCGCACGCTGATTGAGCGCGGGCTGGCGGTGTGGAGCGAGGACGGCAACCGCCGCCCGGTGCTGATCGTGCGCGGGCAGGGGCGGTTGCTCGACGATGCCGATGCCGTGCAGCTCCAGCGCATCACCGAGTTGCTCGACGATCTGGAGGGCAAGCAGGAGATCGCGCGGCTGCTCGACAGCGCGGCGGCGGGGGATGCGACGCGGATCTTCATCGGCGCAGAGAACCAGTTGTTCTCGCTCTCCGGCTCGTCGGTGATCGCCAGACCGTTCCGCGGGCCGGGGGGCAACGTCGTCGGCGTGGTCGGCGTGATCGGCCCGACCCGGTTGAACTATGCCCGCGTCGTGCCCATGGTGGATTTCACGGCAGCAACGCTCGCCCGTCTGATGGGTTGAGCATGAGGGATATTCAGGAAATAGCATGAGCGACAACGATACCGAGACGACCGAGCAGGATCTGCGGGAGGCGACCGCCGACGCGGCGCCAGAAGTCGCCGAGCATGACCGGGTGAGCGAGCTGGAAAAGGAGCTGGCCGAGGCCAGGGCGGCGACGCTCTATGCTCAGGCCGAGATCCAGAACGTGCGCCGCCGCGCCGAGAAGGAAGCGGCCGACGCGCGGACTTATGCGGCCACCAGCTTCGCGCGGGACGTCCTGTCGGTTGCCGACAATCTCGAACGCGCGCTCGCCGCGATTCCCGAGGAATTGCGCGGGGACGACAAATTCAAGGGTCTCGTCGCCGGGCTCGAGGCGACGGGTCGCGAAGTGGCGGGCGTGTTCCAGCGCCACGGCATCACCAAGATCTCCGCGCTGGGTGAGGCGCTCGATCCCAATCGCCACCAGGCGATGCTGGAAATCGCCAGCGATGAGCAGCCGGGTACGATCGTGCAGGAGATGCAGGCCGGGTACATGATCAAGGACCGGCTGCTGCGCCCGGCCTTGGTGGGGGTCGCCAAAAAGCCCGATTGAGGCGGCGGGACAACGCAGTTGATCTTGACGGCGTGAAACCAGCGCTTGGTTGAACGCGGCTGGCGCCCCGGCGCATCGCGCGGCATCATGACGGGGGAACAGATATGACCTGGATGCCGAATATCGTGCCGTTCGCGGTGGTCGCGTTGGTCATGGTCTGCACCCCGGGCCCGAACATGATCTATCTGCTGTCGCGCTCGATCTGCCAGGGGCCGCGCGCGGGGCTGCAATCGCTGGTCGGCACCGCGGCGGCGTTCCTGATCTATATGTTCTCCGCAGTGCTCGGCATCACCGCGCTGCTGATGGCGGTGCCGCTGGCGTATGATGCGTTGCGCTTCGCGGGGGCGGCGTACCTGCTGTATCTCGCGTGGCAGGCGGTGCGGCCCGGTGGCCGCTCGCCCTTCGCGCTGCGCACGCTGGCGCCGGACAGCCCGCGCAAGCTGATGCTGATGGGGTTCGTCACCAACCTGCTCAATCCGAAGGCGGCGGTGCTGTATCTGTCCCTGCTGCCGCAATTCATCCGGCCCGAGCACGGCCATATCTTCGCCCAGGGCGTGATCCTGGGGCTGACGCAGATCGCGATCAGCATGATCGGCAACGCCGCCTTCATCCTGGGCGCGGGGTCGATCGCCACGTTCCTCGCCACGCGCCCGACGTGGCAGGTGGCGCAGCGCTGGCTGATGGGGACGGTGTTCGCGGCACTGGCGATCCGCATGCTGACCGAGGCGCGAAAATAGTCTCGGCATCCCCGCGCGAATATGCCTAGAAGCTGGCGGTCATGAACCCCAACCTCACCGCCGATCGCCCGACCTTCGTCACCCATCTCGAATGTTCGCTGACTGGCGAGCGCTACGCCGCGAATCAGTTCCACGGCCTGTCGCAAGCGGGCAAGCCCCTGCTGGTGCGCTACGACCTCGACGCCGTGCGCGCAGCTGTCCCGAAAGCGATGATCGAGGCGCGGCCGACCGATCTGTGGCGCTGGCGCGAATTGCTGCCGGTGCGGCGCACGTCGAGCATCGTCAGCCTAGGCGAGATCGAGACGCCGCTGATACCGATCCCCAAATCCGCCGGCAGCCCGAACGTGCTGGTCAAGGACGAGGGGCGCCTGCCGACCGGATCGTTCAAGGCGCGCGGGCTGGTGATGGCGGTGGCGATGGCGCGCGAACTCGGTGTCACGCGCATCGCGATGCCGACCAACGGCAATGCCGGCGCCGCGCTCGCCGCTTATGCCACGCGCTGCGGGATCGAGACGATCGTCTTCTGCCCCGACGACACCCCTGAGATCAACGTGCGCGAGATCGCGGCGCAAGGCGCGCGCGTCTACCGCGTCAACGGCCTGATCGACGATTGCGGCGCGATCGTCGGCAAGGGCGCGGCGGAGGGACACTGGTTCGATTTCTCGACCTTGAAGGAGCCCTACCGGATCGAGGGCAAGAAGACGATGGGGCTGGAGCTTGCCGCGCAGTTCGGGTGGAAATTGCCCGATGCGATCTTCTACCCGACCGGCGGAGGCACTGGGCTGATCGGGATGTGGAAGGCGTTCGCCGAAATGGAGGCGCTCGGCTGGATTGGCCCCGCGCGCCCGCGAATGTATGCGGTGCAGGCATCGGGCTGCGCGCCGATCGTCAAGGCGTTCGAGGATGGCGTCGAACATGCCGAACGCTGGGAGGATGCCGCGACCGTCGCGGCGGGCATCCGCGTACCGCGCGCGGTGGGCGATTTCCTGATCTTGCGCGCGGTGCGCGAAAGCGGCGGCAAGGCAGTCGCGGTGGGCGATCCGGCGATCCTCAAGGCGGTCGATGACTGCGCGAAGAAGGATGGCCTGCTGCTCTGTCCCGAAGGCGGCGCGACACTGGCGGCGTACCGCGAGCAACTGCGTCTGGGCGAGGTCGACGAGGACGAGCGCGTGGTGTTGTTCAACTGCGCGACGGGGCTGAAATATCCGATTCCGGCAGCGGATGCCGCGATCGACAAGAATGCGCCGATCGATTTCGACACTCTGTAGGTCGCCGGCGCTCAGGCGTCGGGCGGCTCGTATTTGTCGATCACCCATTCCTCCTCCTGCGCGCCGGCGATCCAGTCCTGCATGAAGGGGTGATGGATTACCGCATCGACATAGCTGGCGGCAAAGCGCGCGACCGGCAGGCCGTAGGTGACGATCCGCGTGCACACCGGCGCGTACATGATGTCCGCCGCGCCGAAATCGCCGAACAGGAATTGGCCGGTGCCGCCGAAACGGGCACGCGCCTGCGCCCACAATTCCGTGATCCGGCCGAGTTCAGCGATGACGTCGTCGTCCGGCGTATTGGGCGGATAGACCTGCCGCACATTCATGCCGTGCTTGCTGCGCAGCGCCGAAAAGCTCGAATGCATCTCCGCCGCCATCGATCGCGCCACCGCGCGCGGCGCCTCGTCGGCCGGCCAGAAGCGCGAATTGCCGGATTTCTCGTTCAGATATTCGACGATCGCCAAGCTGTCCCACACGACGAGATCACCGTCTCGCAGGATCGGCACCTTGCCCGATGATGACGCGAATTCGTCGCGCTCGCGTCGCCGGTCCCATTCGGCGCTAAACATCGGGACGAGGATTTCCTCGAACGGCAGCCCGGATTGCTTGCACGCCAGCCAGCCGCGCAGCGACCACGAGCTATAGGCCTTGTTGCCGATGATGAGCTTGAGCATGGCCAGCGGAATAGAAGCGGCGGCACGTTGGGGCAACCGACGCGAAAGGCGTTAGCGCGTGCCCCAGAGATCGGCGCTCCAGTCGCGCACCCCGGCCAGGCTGTCATAGACCGAGTGATAGGCATGCGAGGTATATTCGCCGTGCAGGAACAGCAGATCGCCGAAACTGGCGAGAGCCAACGCGCACAGGAGGAAGAGGACCTTGCCCATGTCAGGCCGCCGGACGCGGAGCGGTGCGCCGGTCGGCCTTGCGGCGATCGGCGCTCTTGAAGGCGGGGTCTGCCGCGACACGGCGATCGGTGCCGCGACGGTCGAGATCGGTTTGGTCCCGGGCGTTGGTGCCCATGACTCGTCTCCTGTGGTACGATCCCACGGTAGCAGCGCGCCTGTTAACGAAGGGTTGACGCGGCGGCGCCGCGGGTCGGCGCCGGGCGCTTATCCGATCGCCTCGATCACCGCCGCGCGCAATTCGGGAATGCCGAGCCCGGTTTCGGCCGATGTCGCGAGGATGTCGGGATGCGCGGCGGGGTGCTTGCGCGCCTCGTCGGCGGTGCGCGCGGTGACTTCCGCCAGGTCGGTCGACTTGATCTTGTCCGCCTTGGTCAGGACGAGGCGGTACGAGACGGCGGCCTTGTCGAGCATCTCGAGGATCTCGCGGTCGACCTCCTTGATGCCGTGCCGCGCGTCGATCAGCACCAGCGTGCGCTTGAGCACGTCGCGCCCGCGCAGGAAATCGTTGACCAGAAAGCGCCATTTGCGGACCACGTCCTTGGGCGCCTTGGCGAAGCCGTAACCCGGCATGTCGACCAGCCGCAGCGCGAGCGGCGTGCCCACGTCGAAGAAATTGAGTTCTTGCGTCCGCCCCGGCGTGACCGAGGTGCGCGCCAATGCCTTGCGCCCGGTGAGCGCGTTGAGCAGCGACGATTTGCCGACGTTGGAACGGCCGGCAAACGCCACCTCCGGCGCATCGGCATCGGGGATGAACTCCAGCGCGGGCGCGCTTTTCAGGAAGGCGATCGGCCCCGCAAAGGTCTTGCGCGCGGCCTCGATCGCCTCCGCATCGAAGGTCATTTGGCCGGCGCCGTCTTCAGTTGCGGGTGCCGCGCGTAGAGCATGCGCTGTTGCAAGATGGTCCAGCAGTTCGAAGTGATCCAGTACACCTGAAGGCCCACCGCGAACGGCGCCATCACGAACATCAGCACCCACGGCATCAGCGCGAAGATCTGTTTCTGCGCATCGTCCATCGGCGCGGGGTTGAGCTTGAACTGGAAATACATCGAAATGCCCAGCAACACCGGCACCACCCCGATCGCGAGGAAGGGCGGCAACGAATAATGCAGATAACCGAACAGGTTTAGCACCGTCGCCGGATCGGGCGCCGACATGTCGTGGATCCACAAGATGAACGGCTGGTGCCGCATCTCGATCGACAGCAGCAGCACCTTGTAGAGCGAATACATGATCGGGATCTGGAGGAAGGTCGGCAGGCACCCGGCGAGCGGGTTGACTTTCTCCGCCTTGTACAGCGCCATCACTTCCTGCTGCGCGCGCGCCTTGTCGTCCTTGTGCTTTTCCTGCAGCGCCTTCATCTTCGGCTGGATCGCCTTCATCGCCGCCATCGAGGCGAACTGGCGCTGCGCGATCGGGAAGATCAGCAAGCGGATGGTGACCGTCAGCAGGATGATCGCCAGCCCGAAATTGCCGACCAGATGGAACAGCCAGTCGAGATAGATGAAGATCGGCTTCTCGACGATCTTGAACCATCCCCAATCGATCGCGTTACCGAAATGCGCGATGCCGAGGTTGCTTTGGTAATGATCCAGCGTGCTGACTTCCTTCGCGCCCGCGAACAGCCGCGTGGTGGTGCGCATCGTCTGCCCCGGCGCGATCACCGCCTGCGCGCGCGCGACATCGGCCTGGAACCGGTCGTCGCCATTGCCGCGGAAACCCGAATGAACGGGCGCGGCCTGGTCGGGCACCAACGCGGTCAGCCAGTATTTGTCGCCGAACCCGGCCCAGCCGCCGGTGGTGTCAAAATAAGTCGGCCCGACCGTCCCGGCACCGCCGAACAGCTTGGAGAAGAAACCCGGTTCCTTGCCCGCGACACCGTCATAGGCGATGCCGTAATCCGCGCCGTTGCCGAACGCGCCGATCGGCCCGACATGGTTGGTCCAGGTGCTGACATCGGTGCCGCGCGTGCGCGAGACCAGGCCGTATTGGCGCAGCGAGACGGGCGCGGCGCCGACGTTGCTCGCCTCTTGCTCGACGGTGAACATGAACTTGTCGTCGACCGACACGCGCATCGCGAAGCGCACGCCCGCCGGGCTGGTCCAACTGAGCACGACCGGTTGGCCGGGTGACAGCACCGGGGCGCTCGCGGTGAACAACGTGTCGGCGCCCGGCGCGCCGTCACCGGTCCAGCCGAATCCGGCGAAATAGGCGCTCGCGGTGCCCGAGGGCGAGAGCAAGCGGATCGGCGCCGAATTCTTCGCCACCGTTTCGTTATATTGCGTCAATACCAGATCGTCGATCCGTGCGCCTTTTAGGTTGATCGAGCCCGACAGCTGCGGCGTCTCGATCTTCACGCGCGGCGCCTCGGCCAGCACCTGTGCCCGGTCGCGGATCTTCTCCGGCGTGGCGGTGGGCGCGGCGGCGACAACCTTGGTCTTGCCCGCGACGATCTTCGTCACCGGCGGGTTGGCGGCGGGAAAGAATTTGGCCGAGATGATCTGCGAGCCGAGCAGCACCACGATCGCGATCACCGCGAACAGCAGCCAGTTCCTGTTTTCGTCGTTCACGTAAAGACTTCCCGCTCGTAAAATCGCGTCAGGGGACCGGATCGGGCCCAACGCCGCCCCAGGGATGGCACCGCGCGATCCGCTTTGCCGCCAGCCAGCCACCCTTCAGCGCGCCATAGCGGCGAAGCGCGGTGATTGCATAGGCCGAACAGCTCGGTTGATAGCGGCAGGAGGGCGGCAGGATCGCGGACGGCCCGATCTGCCACGCCCGCACGACCACGATCAGCAGCTTCGCGATCATCGCTTGAGCTTCGCCATCATCGTTTCAGCTTCGCCAAGGCCTTGCCCAATTCGGCGCGCAACTGGGCGAAATCGCGCTCGATCCCGCCTTGCCGCCCGATCAGCACATGATCGGCCCCCCGCAGGCCCGATTCGGGCAGCAGGTCGCGGGCAAGCGCGCGAAGGCGCCGATTCATGCGGTTGCGCACCACCGCGTTGCCGATCTTCTTGGTGACGGTATAGCCGATCCGCATCACGGGATCGTCGTCGCGGCGATCGCGCACCAGCAGAACGAAGCCCGGCATCGGTGCGCGCCTGCCGCCGTTCGCCGCGAGGAAATCCGCGCGGCGGGTAAGCGTGGTTATGCCGACAGCTTCTTGCGGCCGCGATTGCGGCGCGCGCGAATCACACTGCGGCCCCCCGGCGTCGCCATCCGCGAGCGGAAGCCGTGGCGACGGGCGCGCACGAGATTGCTCGGTTGAAAGGTCCGCTTCATGGCTCATTCCCTAATTCGAACTGATATCGTCTGAATGCAAAACGGCCGCCCTGGGGACGGCCCCCGAGACGACCTCGTCGGTGGCGCGCATAGGCGGGGATGGCGGCGAAGTCAATTCGCCAGCGGCGACCTTGGCCCGCGCCCGCCGGCGGCGCGCGCTGCCCCGCCGCATCGCCAGATCGACCGCGTGACCCAGCTTCGGCTGTTTGCGCTTGGTCCGCGCGAACACCCGCTGCGCCAGTCGCGAATTGCGCAGCACCAGCACCAGTCCGGCGGCGAACACGAAAATCCCGCCCGGCCCCGGCAGGATGCCGACCACGGGCGATCCGACCATCAGCACCATGCCGAGCGACAATTGTGCGATGCGCAGTGCGGGGTGGCGATCGGCCATCGACATGGGGGGGATGTGGGGCGGGTGTGTTAAATCGGCAAGGCGCGGTGCGCGATGTAACTTTCCCGCCGCGCGATTTTGGTTATGGTCCGCGCGGGTCGGGGGAAAAGGTTCGCATGGTCGCCAGCGTATCGACGGTCGCGTATCTCGGGCTCGAGGCGCGCGCGGTCGAGGTTCAGGTACAGCTGATCGCGGGCCTGCCGGCGTTCAACGTCGTGGGGCTCGGCGACAAGGCGGTCGGCGAAAGCCGCGAGCGGGTGCGCGGCGCGATCGCGGCGATGGGGCTCGCGCTGCCGCCCAAGCGGATCGTCGTCAACCTGGCGCCGGCCGATCTGCCCAAGGAAGGATCGCATTTCGATCTGCCCATCGCGCTCGGGCTGCTCGCCGCGATGGGGGTGGTCGATGCCGAGCAACTCGCCGATTTCGTCATCGTCGGCGAATTGGGGCTGGACGCGCGGATCATGCCGTCGCCCGGCGTTCTGCTCGCCGCGTTGCATGCCTCGGAAAGCGGCAAGGGATTGATCTGTCCCGGCGCGCAGGGGGCCGAAGCCGCCTGGGCGGGGTCGATCCAGGTGCTCGCCGCGCCCGATCTGCTGGCGCTGATCAATCACTTCAAGGGCCATGGTCAACTCGCCGCGCCGATGCCGGGCGAAGCGGACGAGAGGGTCGGCGGTCCCGATCTGCGCCAAGTGAAGGGGCAGGAGACGGCCAAGCGTGCGCTGGAGATCGCAGCGGCGGGCGGGCACAATCTGCTGATGATCGGGCCGCCGGGCGCGGGCAAGTCGCTGATGGCGAGCTGCCCGCCCGGCATCCTGCCACCGCTCGACGCGGCCGAGGCGCTCGGCATTAGGTAGCACTTACCGGAAGATCGATGTGGTTACAACCGCATCCGGTGACTAAACTCACCGAATGACGGACTATATGATTGAAGGGCTGGCAAAGAAGCGAGCCGAGATCGCGGGCGAGATCGTCCGCACACAGGATGCCCTTCGCCAGCTAGCTGCGGACCTAGAGCATGTGGACGCCACGCTGCGCATCATCGCTCCCGATCTGGCGATTGAGACGATATGCCCGAAGGTATTCCGGCCTCCCTCCGATTGGAGCAAGCGAGGCGAAATGAGCCGCGTCATGCTCGCTATCCTCCGCACCGCTCGCAATCCGATGACAAGCCGCGAGATCGCCGCTCAGATGATCGTGGAGCGCGGGCTGGCACCCGACGAACGAACGCTCAATACGATGGCGAAGCGTTGCGCTGCCGCCCTCAGAGGGTTGCGCAACCGGGGGCTTACGCAATCGCAGGAAGGCGAGGCTGGGTTCTGGCAGCTATGGGAGATTGCGCGGTAGCAGGCCCAAACGCTCTGCCGAGGCGTTACGTCCCAATGTTGTCAATCTCCGGTGCGATCCTAACTAGGAATCTACACTCTACGCGCTATCAGAGCGAGACTCGGAATTTTCAGCGACCGTTGGTTGGTGGTCGCCGCCGCCAAAACGGTTCAATTAGGTTTGAGAAATGACTATTTTTGTCGTCTTAATGCAGGCACCGCAAGCCAACGTTGTGGCCGAGATTGAAAAGCATTTCGCCGGGAATTTCATGAAGCTGACTGAAACGCAGTATTTGGTTTCGTCCCCGGGAACGACAGCCGAAATGTCCGCCAAACTTGGCGTTTTTGATGCAGACAAGCCAGCAAGCCCAAGCACAGGGAATGCTATAATTTTTGCAACCTCTTCCTATTTTGGTCGCGCTCCGGCCAACGTATGGGAATGGATGAAGGCTAAGCTTGAAGCCTCTCGCAATGGCTAAGACCAGTCAAAATTCAGTTCCGCCCGGCGAGATGGCAAACGTCGGGCCAATCGGGGCAGATAACGCCTTCGGCCAGAGCCGCGTCATTATTGATGCGATAAAGGAACAAATATCTGACCTTAAAATCGATGTGAAGGACATAAAGTCAGATCAGCGGACTGATTTCAGGTGGATTCTTGGTATTCTCGTTACAGTTCTTATCTTTATAGTAGGTATGCTGTTTACGGTATATTCTAATATGGACGATAAGATTAATGGGATTTCCAAAGAAAATACAAGAATTGAAACTAAATTAGACAGTCTTTTGGATCGAACAGGTCCGACACAAGCTCAACCGCCGAAAAAATAAATGCCTGCTCGCCGCGTTACGCCGCCCGCTGCCAGTAACCAGCCCACTTGCGCGACACTGGCGACACCATCGCGGCGCGGGTGACCATCGCGGCTTGCTCGCCGTTGGCAACCCGGCGGTTATCCTCGCGCCAAACCATCTCGCCCGCATAGGCGTTCAGATACGGCCCTGCGATATGATGGTGCGTTCCAACTTCCGCGCGGCGAAGGCGCGAGAAGAACGATTCCGCCTGATTGGTGCAAGCGCCGTCCAGTGAATACGCCTCGCTGTGGTTGATGCGGAACGTCTCGTAACGACCGTGCAGCGCGTCCCAATGGCTCGCCGTGGCATCGAGCAGCGCGCCGTCGGCCTCGGCATTGGTACGCACGCCCGCATCGCGGTAGCGCGCCGTCTGAACCGCGCGCGCCGCGGCGACCCGCGCGGCCACCTCGGCCGATCCCTCGGCAGGCGGCGGGAGGACGAGATCGGCGGCACTCAACGCGGCAACCTCGACGTGCAGATCGATCCGGTCGAGCAATGGCCCGGAAACCTTCGCCTGATAATCCGCCGCGCAGCGCGGTGCCCGCGCACAGGCGAGGCTCGGATCGCCGAGATGCCCGCAGCGGCACGGGTTCATCGCCGCGATCAGCTGGACGCGCGCCGGAAAGGTGACGTGCGCGTTGGCGCGCGCGACGCTGACCGTGCCGGTCTCGAGTGGCTGGCGCAGCGAATCGAGCACCGCGCGCTGGAATTCCGGCATTAGGTAGCAAGCGCAGAAAGCGTTTCACCCGGTGCCCTTGGAATGAGGGATTATCGACATGACAGAACCACATGGTACAGCGATCAAATGGCATTGCTCACTGAAAAACCAATCGAAAGAATTGCTGGCGGTTCAGGCGGGTTTATTGTGAGTGCTCTTGGTCCTGATATGGTGCCAGAAACCTTGAAGCCTTGGGTTCTAGGTTTCGGGATCGTCTTGATTCTCACATCTCTTATTTGGCCGATTCTAAAGCCAAGTTTCTGGCGCAGCAAACAAGTTGAGTCAGTACCACCTGCTGATCCAAAGATGCTATCATTGTTTAAAGCGCTACAGCACGTCAAATCAACAAGTGGATTGACGTGGGAAGAAGCCACTAAGCAAATACAAGAGTTTTTTGGCACAGGGGTAATTAGGACGCGGGGCTTTTGGAACGGTGAAAAGGATCGGGACACTTCACGTAGAAACATACCCGCAGAAAAATGGTCAACATTGTATATTCCACCCGAAATCCGCGATCATGATCTGAACTTTGCACAATCAATGTCGGAACCGGGGCAGTTTTTAGAAATAACAGTAGATCATAGCGACCTATTGAGAGAGTACCCTAACTCTCCGACAATCGCAAAGACGTAGCGCCGATAGCCTCTAAGCTTGCGATCAGGAACCACGCTGGAAAACTCCCACGGTTGATCTTGACCGTAATTGAGCCTTCCGATTCAGGCAACCCGGCGCTCGTTAGACGCTGCGCTAGGTCCGCATATCCTACACCCGCGCGCTTCAATTCCGCTTTCAGGTATCGCTTCGTGCGATCCTGATATTCTGCGTTAGTCGCAGCCATGACAATTCCGATCCGAAACCTAACAGATACGTAAGATACCTGTTGCATTCGTTCGTTTCAAGCCTTACATATTCGTTAGGTTACGAACGGATACGACACATGACACAGCATTTCCTTCTTTCAGCCGCTGCTCGCACGATCAGCCTTCGCTCGGTTTATACGATGGGCGAGGATGCTGCTTAGGCGCTGTTCTGCTCGCTCCGGTGGACCGAGACGGACGGTGATCCGGTTTGCTCGCGTTGTGGCGGTGTCGATCCCTACGGCATCCCGAGCCGCCGCAAGTTCCAGTGCAAGGCGTGCGGCTATCAATTCAGCGTTACCAGCGGCACATTGTTCGCCGGTCACAAGATGACATTTACCGAATTGCTCGCTGCAATCGTGCTGTTCGTAAACGGCGCGAAAGGCGTGTCCGCGCTCCAAGTGAGCCGCGATCTCGATTGCCAGTATAAGACGGCCTATGTGCTGTGCCAGAAGCTGCGCGAGGCAATGTCAGCCGAGGATGCCGATCAACGCTTAGGCGGCACCGTAGAGGTCGATGGTGCGTATTTCGGCGGCTATGTGAAACCCGCCAATCGCCGTGCCGACCGGATCGATCGACGCACGCTGCTTGCACGCAACGGAAAGCGCCAGAACGTCGTGGTGATCCGCGAGCGCGATGGCGACATGCTTACGTTCGTCGGCAAGAGCGAAGCGGAAGGCGTGGCACATATCGTCCAGCGCGTCGATCCGACCGCCACGATCCACGCCGACGAAGCGAGCCATTGGGATGCGCTTCACGCGCGCTATGACGCACACCGGATCAATCACAGTGTCGCTTACAGCGAGAACGGTGCTTGCACGAACCAAGCGGAGTCGTTTTTCAGCCGCCTACGCCGTGCCGAGATTGGCACCTATCACCACATTGCGGGCAAATATCTCGCGTTCTACGCGGCGGAAATGGCATGGCGTGAGGACAACCGCCGCGCATCGAACGGCGACCAGACCATGATGGTGGCCGGTGCCGCGATGAAGGGACGGGTGAGCCGCCAGTGGAAAGGGTATTGGCAGCGGGCTGCTTAGGTGCCATCACCGCATCGTTGCATCGGTCTAGACAGCCTTTGTGGCGCACAATGCGTGCTTGAGCGCGGACCGTCCATGTCGGGCGGCTCGCTGAATAAAATACCCTTCGGGGGAATAAGCGGGGCGTGCTGCTCCGTGCTCGCACGTGTCTAACTACCCGGCTTAGTCGGGTTAGAGCGTGGGGGATTTGTATCATGGCGTCGTATGTTCAACGTGCCATTTCACCAAATGAGAATATCGTTGCGACGGCTAAAATGCACTGGGCGATGTTTATCGTTCCGGCGATTTGGTTATTCTTGGGTTTGATAATGGGAAAAATCGGATGGTAATTGACTGCCATCGGCTTGATATTTTTGACATGGCGTTTGTTCGTTTATCTAACTACAGAACTCGCATTAACGAATAAACGTGTCATCGCACGATACGGTGTAATAAGTCGAAATGTGATTGATGTTTCTATATCAAAAGTTGAAGGTGTCACATTCACACAAGGATTGATTGGCCGCATTTTCAATTACGGCGCTTTGTTTGTCCGTGGAACGGGCGCGGGTAATGTTCCGATCAAATTCATTTCGCAACCTGAAATCTTTCGCGATCAGATCAATCAGGAATTGCATCGCTGATCACTAAAGAAAGGCGCGCACGAAAAAGATTGTCAGCACGGACATTTTTCCGTGGACAAGAGTCAATCATTCGAGTAGAAAAATGGGGTGCACTAGGCAGCGCACCCCTGCCGGTTCAACCGGCTAGGCTATTATAAACGCTGTCATGCTTGCACCTCCCTTCTGGAGTTAGGGATTGAACGGACCGGGCGGCAACCCGGTCCGTTTCTATATTTGGCGCTTTGGAAAAAGTCCAGAATAAAAACCAACAACTCTCAAACGGTTTCTTTCCGCTATGTAAGTTCATTGGCTTTCCACTATGAAAGGTTATTGACCTTTTACTGTGGTTATCTCCCAAACCAGCATTCCTGACTTACCCGCCGCCGATACGACTAGCCCTCTGTCACGTGCGTTCCGCAGCGCCGCACCGATCCGTTTCTGCATCGCCTTCGCCAGCACTTTGTCGGTAAGGTTCAGTTCGCGCTCGGCCATCATGCGCAACGTAATAGTCCGAGCGTCCATTGAGCCCTCTGCGCGCAACATGGCGAGTATTGAGCGCGTCACTTGTCCCTTGAACGCATGATGGCGTGGTGGAAGCGGTTTTGGCTTTATCTCGTCCAAGTCGATATCAGGATCGAACAGCCGCAATGTGCAATCCACATGATCCAGGTCGATCATTGCTTGTCGCAATTGATCCTGTAGCGCATCAACCGTTCCAGCCAATTCACCGCGCTTGGACATTAAGCCCGATACAACGTGTTCCATGCGGGAGAATGTAGCGAAA
>JALYTP010000216.1 GCA_030854225.1 Pseudomonadota bacterium | reverse complement strand
CACCGCCTTTTCGTCCACGCACAGCCCGAGCGGGCGGTAATCGTCGCCGTCCCAGCCGATCCGGGCCAGCCGGTGTACCGCGGCGCGCGACAGTTCCTGCCGCAGCTTCGTCCCCGGATTGGCGAAAGCGGCGCCGGGCATGTGGAGCCCCATCACCTCCATCATCATCTGGTTGGAATTCGCGGTGCCGTAAAAGGTGCAGGTGCCCTTCGAATGATACGCGCCGATCTCCGCCTCGAGCATCGCCTCGCGCCCGACTTTCCCTTCCGCGAAAGCCTCGCGCACCGCGACCTTGTCCTTGTTGGGCAGGCCAGAGCGCATCGGGCCGCTCGGGATCAGCACCATCGGCAGATGCCCGAAGCGCAACGCCCCCATCACCAGCCCCGGCACGATCTTGTCGCAGATGCCGAGCAGCGCCGCGCCCTCGAACATGCCGTGGCTCAGCGCGATCGCGGTGCCCAGCGCGATCGCGTCGCGGCTGAACAGCGACAATTCCATCCCGGCATAACCCTGCGTCACGCCGTCGCACATGGCGGGCACGCCGCCTGCGACCTGCGCCGTCGCGCCGGCCTCGCGCGCCCACACCTTCATCTGTTCTGGGTAGCGATAATAGGGCGCGTGGGCCGAGAGCATGTCGTTGTAGGACGTGACGATGGCGATGTTCATCGCAGCACCGGCCTTCATCGCGTCACGGTCTTCCTCGGTCCCGGCATAACCATGCGCGAGGTTGGCGCAGCCGAGCGCGGGACGCGAAATATGCTGATCGCGCTCGCGCCGGATCAGCGCCAGATAGGCTTCCCGTGTCGGGCGCGATCGCTCGATAATGCGATCTGTGACCGCCGAAATTTCCGCGTGGAGGCTCACGGCGCCCAGTGGATATCGACCGGCAGTTCGGCATCGGCGAGCACGCGGCCGATCGGATAGGTGGACGACGGCCCCTGCTTGATCGCCGCCTCGAGCACCTTCTTCTTCTCCGCGCCCGTGATCGCGATCATCAGCGCCTTGGCCGAGACGATCGCCGCGCGGCTGAGCGTCACGCGCGGCACCGGCGCTTCGCTCGGCAACGGATCGGGCATCACGCCCAGCGCGCGGCGTTCGCTGGGGCCGCTCAGCGCCTCGTCGAAATCGGGGCCGGGGAAGATCGAGGCGGTATGTCCGTCGCCGCCCATGCCCAGCAGGCACAGATCGAGCGGCCAGTGCAGATCCTGCATCAGCGCGTCGGCCGAGCGCCCGGCGGCCTTGTAATCGGCGGTCGCGGTCGGGACGATCGGTTTCACCCGTGCGCCCTTGGGGATGAAGGTCTTGCCGATCATCGTCACGTTGCTGAGCGGATCGCCGAGCGGCACGATGCGCTCGTCGGTCGGGACGATGGTGACGCGCTTCCAGTCGATCTTCGCCTCGGCGAGCTTCGCGTAGATCGGGATCGGCGTCTTGCCGCCCGACAGCGCGATGACGCACGCGCCGCGCGCATCGATCGCGCTTTCGATGACGAAGCCGATATCGCCCGCCACCGCCGCGGCGAATTCCTCGCCGTCCTCATAATCCCACCATTCGATTTCTTCGCTCATCTCGACTCCACTCGATTCAATCGTCCTGCCACGTCACGCCGTCACGCTCGGTCAGCGCGATCGCGGCGGACGGGCCCCAGGTTCCGGAAGGGTAGCTCTTGGGCTTCATGTCGTTCGCCGCCCAGCCGGCGCGGATCGCATCGGTCCAGGTCCACTGCGCCTCCACCTCGTCGCGGCGCACGAACAGCGTTTGGTCACCCTCGATCAGGTCGAGCAGCAACCGCTCATAGGCGATGCGCCGCCGGGTGCCCGCGAATTCGGCATCGAGGCTGAGATTGAGCGGCACCTCGCGCAGTTGCACACCGTCGCGGTCAAGCCCCGGCTCTTTCGCCATCATCAGCATCTGGATATATTCCTCGGGCTGGAGGCGGATGACCAGCACATTGGGCTGAAGCAACCCGCCGCGCCCGGCGAACATCGAATGCGGCACCGGCTTGAACTGGATCGCGATCTCGCTGCGCCGCGCCGCCATGCGCTTGCCGGTGCGCAGGTAGAACGGCACGCCCTGCCAGCGCCAGTTATCGATATTGGCCTTGATCGCGACGAAGGTCTCGGTGGTCGATGGCTTGCCGAGTTCGTCGGTATAGGATTTGACGATCTCGCCCTCCACCGCGCCCGCGCCGTATTGCCCGGTCACGGTGTTGTGCGGCACTTCTTCCGGGGCCATCACGCGCAAGCTGCGGAATACCTTGGCCTTTTCGTCGCGGATCGCATCCTTGTCATACCGCGCCGGAGGCTCCATCGCGATCAGCGCCACCAATTGCAGGATATGGTTGGTGATCATGTCGCGTAGCGCGCCCGCGCCGTCATAATAACCCGCGCGCTCCTCCAGCCCGACCGTCTCCGACACGGTGATCTGCACGTTGGCGATACCGCCCGTGTTCCACACCGGCTCGAAGAACGAATTGCCGAAGCGCAACGCGAGGATGTTCTGCACCGTTTCCTTGCCGAGATAATGGTCGATGCGGAAGATCCGGTCTTCGGGAAAGGCGGACGCGACGGTGTCGTTGATCTCCTTGGAGGAAGCGAGGTCGTAGCCGAGCGGCTTTTCCAGCCCGATCCGCACCGTATCGCCCGCCAGCCCCGCCTTTTCGAGGCCGCGAATCACCGGCTCGAACAATGAGGGCGCGGTCGACAGGAAGATCGCGAGCCCGCCCGCCACGTCGCCGACCTTCTTGGCCAGCGCGCCGTAATGATCGAGGTCGTTCGCATCGAGCGCCTGATATTGCAGCCGGTCGAGAAACGCCTTGATCGTCTTGGCGTCCTTGCGATCGTCCGGGAGATATTCGTCGAGCGCGGCATGGGCGAACTTGCGGTAGCTGGCGTCGCTATTCTGCGACCGGGCCGTGCCGGTGATCGTCAGGTCGGGGGGCAACAACCCATCCGCGTGGAGGTTGTAGAGCGAGGACAACAACATGCGCTGCGCCAAATCGCCGGTCGCGCCGAACAACAGCAGCTTGCCTACCGGAATACGCATCATTCCTCCGTTCGCCCGCTCACAGGACAAGACCCGCGACCGGATCGAGCCCCGCCATGATGTTGAGGTTCTGCACCGCAGCACCCGCCGCGCCCTTGCCGAGATTGTCGAGCGTGGCAACCAGCCGCGCCTGCCCGGTTTCCTCATTGCCGCAAACGCGCAACGTCAGCCGATCGGTCCCGGCATCGTCCTCGATCGCGATCGTCGCGACATCGCCGCGTTCGACGCGCACCACGCGCGAACCGCGATACGCCTCGCGCAATGCCGCCTCGCACGTTTCGATCGAGGGCCGACGCGCAAAGCGGCGCAGGGGCAGGGGCACCTCCACGATCATCCCGCGACAGGTATTGGCGACCGACGGCATGAACATCGGCGGGTGATCAATGCCGGCATGTTTCTGCATCTCCGGCACATGCTTGTGCGCAAGCCCCGTCGCGTAGAGCCGCGCGGCGGGCGCGGGTACGTCTCCCTCGAATTCGGCGATCATCGCCTTGCCCCCGCCCGAATATCCCGAGACGGCATTGACGCTGAGCGGCCAGTCGACCGGGATCAGCCCGTCGCGCACCAGCGGCCGTACCAGCGCGAGAAAGCCGGTCGGGTAGCAACCGGGATTGCTGACGAAGCGCGCGCCGGCGATCGCGCCCGCCTGCGCCGGTTCGAGCTCGGGGAAGCCATAGGTCCATCCATCGGCCACCCGGTGCGCGGTCGAGGCGTCGATCACGCGCGTGCGGCCGTTGGCGATCAGCGACACCGCCTCGCGCGCCGCATCGTCGGGTAGGCACAGGATGACGATATCAGCCTCGTTAAGCGCCTCGCGCCGCGCGCTTAAGTCCTTGCGCCGTGCCTCATCGAGCTGGAGCAGCGT
>JALYTP010000215.1 GCA_030854225.1 Pseudomonadota bacterium | reverse complement strand
ACGCGTGACGATCTGGCTGCGCCCCGATGTCGCGCCCAAGATGGTCGCGCAGGTCAAGACGCTGGTGCGCCAGCATTTCTACGACGGGCTCGCCTTCCACCGCGTGATCGAGGGGTTCATGGCGCAGGGCGGCGATCCCAAGGGCGACGGCACCGGCGGGTCGTCGCTGCCCAACGTGCCGGCAGAATTCAATTACCTGCCGCACGTGCGCGGTGCGGTATCGGCGGCGCGCGCCGAGGATGAGAACAGCGCCAACAGCCAGTTTTTCATCCTCTTCCAACCAAAACTCAGCCTGGACCGCAAATACACCGTGTTCGGCCGCGTGATCGACGGGATGCAATATGTCGATGCGATCGCGCGCGGCGAGCCGCCGGCGGACCCGTCGCGCATTCTCCACGCCTGGATCGCGGCGGATAATCCCCCGGTTTATACCGCGCCGCTACCACCGCCGCCCGCGCCCGCGCTGACCTTGCAGCCCAGCCCGCCCGTCTCCACGGTGTCGGCGACGCCGGTCAAGCCGCAGCTCGCCAAGCCCGCCGCCAAAGCACCTGCGGCGAAGAAGAAGTAACCCCGGCCCGAGCACGGGCTGACCCGATGAACGTCGATCTGTTCGATTTCGCGCTGCCCCCCGAACGCATCGCGTTGCGCCCCGCCGTACCGCGTGACGCGGCGCGGTTGCTGGTGCTTGACGGCGCGGGCGCCAGCGGGGTGATGCGCGATCGGCACGTCACCGACCTGCCCGCACAATTGCGCGCCGGCGATTGCCTGGTGTTCAACGACACACGCGTGATCCCCGCGCAACTCGAGGGGCGGCGGGGCGGCGCCGCGATCGGCGCGACGCTGCACAAGCGCGAAGGTCTACGCCGCTGGCGTGCGTTCATCCGCAACGCCCGGCGGCTGCGCGCGGGCGAGACGGTCGATTTCGGCCAAGGGATAAGCGCCACCGCAAGCGACCGCGCCAAAGACGGCAGCTTCGCGCTCGACTTTGCCGGTGACGAGCCGGTCGAACTGCTGCTCGACCGCGCCGGTCGCATGCCGCTGCCGCCCTATATCGCCGCCCGCCGCCCGGCAGACGCGCAGGACGCGGCCGATTACCAGACGATGTTCGCGGCGAAAAAGGGCGCGGTCGCCGCCCCCACCGCCGCGTTGCACTTCACGCCCGAGCTGATGACGGCGCTCGATGCAGCAGGGATCGGCCACGCCACGCTGACGCTGCATGTCGGCGCGGGCACGTTCCTGCCGGTCAAGGCGGGCGATACCGACGATCATGCAATGCACGCCGAATGGGGCCGGATCGACCAGGCAACTGCCGACGGGCTCAACGCGGTGCGGCGCGGGGGCGGGCGCGTCATCGCGGTGGGCACCACCAGCCTGCGCCTGATCGAAAGCGCGTGTCGCGCGGACAGCACGATCGGCGCGTTTGAGGGCGACACCGCGATCGGCGCGTTCGAGGGCGACACCGCGATCTTCATCACCCCCGGTTATCGCTTCAAAGGCATCGACGGGCTGATGACCAATTTCCATCTGCCGCGCTCGACGCTTTTCATGCTGGTCTCGGCGTTGATGGGGCTGGAGCGGATGCAGGCGGGCTATGCCCATGCGATCGATGCGGGCTATCGCTTCTACAGCTACGGCGACGCGTCGTTGCTGCTGCCGTGAAGGATCGTGCCATGCGCCCCGCTTTGCTCCTTTTCGCCTTTGCCGTGGCGGCACCCGCCACGGCGCGCGACATCGCGCAGGTCCAGTCGGTCACCTTGCCCGAGAAGAAGGATATCGGCAGCCGTCCGCCCGCCGCGACGATGGTGTTCGACCCCGCCGCGACCTTCATCGCCGGATGCGACGGTGACGGCGACGGCCGGACCAGCCGTGCCGAGTTGACCGCCTGCGTCGCGCGCACCTTCGCCGCGATCGATACCGGCCACACCGGATCGATCGGCTATGTCGGGTATAGCGACTGGGCGGCGCGCTGGCTGGGCGACGCCAACGCGCTGCCCAGCCCGTTCACGATCGACACCGACGGCGACAACCGCATCACGCTGGCCGAGATGCAGGCCGAATTCGCGTCGCTCTTCGCCGGATACGACAAGGACAAGGACGGCGCCGTCACCCGCGCCGACCTGCTGTCGATCCGCAGCAATACCGCGACGCCCGATCCCGGCCGGCGCAAGCGGTGAATCTGTGACCGCCCCCCGTTGCGCCTTCACCATCGCCGCGACCGACGGCAAGGCGCGCACCGGCGCGATCGCGATGCGGCGCGGGTGCGTCCGCACGCCCGCCTTCATGCCGGTCGGCACCGCCGCCACCGTGAAGGCCATGAAGCCCGCCGACGTGCGCGCGGCCGGCGCCGACATCATCCTGGGCAACACCTATCACCTCATGCTGCGTCCCGGCGCAGAGCGGATGGCGCGGCTGGGCGGGCTGCACGCCTTCATGGGCTGGGACCGCCCGATCCTGACCGACAGCGGCGGGTATCAGGTGATGAGCCTCGCCGATCTGACCAAGCGATCCGAGGATGGAGTCACGTTCAAGTCGCACCTCGACGGCACACGCCACATACTTAGCCCGGAGCGCTCGACCGAAATCCAGCGGTTGCTCGGATCGGATATCGTGATGGCCTTCGACGAGCTGGTGCCGACGACCTCGACGCGCGACGTGCAGGCCGAGGCGATGGCGCGATCGATGCGCTGGGCGAAGCGATCGCGGGCGGCATTCCTTGGCGGGGGCGACCATGCCGAGATGGCGGCGCAATTCGGCATCCAGCAAGGCGCGCTCGACTCGGGGTTGCGCCGCGAATCGGCCGACGCGCTGATCGATATCGGGTTCGATGGCTATGCGGTCGGCGGGCTCGCGGTGGGCGAGGGGCAGGAGGCGATGTTCGCCTGCCTCGATTTCGCGCCCGGCCAATTGCCCCCCGACAAGCCGCGCTATCTGATGGGCGTGGGCAAGCCCGACGATATCGTCGGTGCGGTCGAGCGCGGGATCGACATGTTCGATTGCGTGTTGCCGACGCGCTCGGGTCGGACGGGGCAAGCGTTCACGCGTGACGGCCCGATCAACATCCGCAACGCCAGGTTCGCCGAAGATCAGGGACCGCTCGACCCGGCCTGCGCCTGCCCGGTGTGCGGCACCTGGACGCGCGCCTACCTCCACCATCTGGTGCGCGCGGGCGAGATCCTGGGCGCGATGCTGATGACCGAGCATAACCTCTATTTCTACCAGGCGCTGATGGCCGATCTGCGCGCGGCGATCGCCGAGCAGCGGCTGACCGCGTTTGCCGATGCGTTTCGCGCGCGTTATCGCCGGGAAAAGCCAGGAGAGTAAGCATGAGCGATGCCGACGAACCCAACGAGATCCTGGCCGAAACGCGCGCGATGAAGCGTCACAAGGATGCCGTCGCCGACTCCCCCGAGCCGGCCACGGGCCTGACCTGGCCGATCGCGGCGGCGGGCGTCGCGATCGGGTCGGCGGCGCTGGCGGCCGCCCTGCTCTACGCTAAGGCCCGCAAGAAATAGCTTCGCGCGCATGAGGGGTGGGGGCAGTGCATTCGTTTGACACACTGGCTCTGCCCGCCGACACCTCACGCTTCTCCTCGTTTGTGAACCGGAGTCCCCCATGCGCCTGATCCGTCTCGCCTTGCTGCTGAGCGCCGCCGCGCTGCCCCTCGCGGTCAGCGCGAAGAATGCGCCCGCGAAACCGGCCCCCGCCACACTCGCCGTCAAGCCGATCGCCTTTACCGAACGCACGCTCGCCAACGGCCTGCGCGTCTATGCGATCCGCGACACCGGCACGGCCAACGTTTCGGTGCAGGTGTGGTACGATGTCGGGTCGAAGGACGATCCCAAGGGCAAGTCGGGCTTCGCGCACATGTTCGAACATCTGATGTTCAAGGCGACGCGCAATCTGGTGTCGGAGCA
>JALYTP010000214.1 GCA_030854225.1 Pseudomonadota bacterium | reverse complement strand
CGCCAGATTATCGAACAACGCGTTCTCGGTAAGCTCGATTTCCAGCCGCTCGGCGGGGAAACCCGTCTCGCTCAGCACCTTGATGATCTTCTGCGCCAGCCACGCATCCTTCATTTGCCACGGCGAGATGTTGACCGACAGCGTCAGCCCCGCATCCCAATCGCGCGCGGCGAGGAATGCCTGACGCATGATCGAGAGCGACAGATCGGCGATCATCCCGCTCTGCTCGGCGATCGGGATGAACATTTCGGGGCCGATCAGCCCGCGCTGCGGATGTTCCCAGCGCGCCAGCACCTCGAACCCGGTGAGCGCGCCGGTGGCGATATCGATCTGTTGTTCGAAATAGGGGACGATCTCCGCACGGGGGATCGCGCCGCGCAGGCCGATCTCCAGCTCGTTACGCGCGCGCAATTCGCGCTCCATCGAGACGTCGAACCACGCGAAACGGTTGCGGCCGGCGCCTTTGGCGGCGCCCAGCGCGATATCGGCGCTGCGCATCAAGGCGTCGATCGTGCCGCACTCCTGATCCGATCGCGCCAGCCCGATCGACGCGCTGACATTGAGCAGCAAGCCGTCGGTGTGGAAGGGTTGTGCCATGCGTGACACGAGCCGTTCGGCGACATGTTCGACTGTGCCGGGGTGCTCGGCATCGAGCAGGAAGGCACAGGCGAACTCGTCGCCGCCGAACCGTGCGGCGAGCGCGACGGAGGGCAGCGCCTTCGTAATCTCGTTCGCAATGTCGCGCAGCAGGGCGTCGCCGGTCGCGTGACCGTGCATGTCGTTGACGGTCTTGAAATGATCGAGATCGACCATGACGATGGCGAGCGCCTTGCCGCGCTGTTCTGCTCGCGCGAGCATCGCCGCTCCTTCGTCGGCGAAACTGCGGCGATTGAGCAGCCCCGTCAGCGGATCGTGCGACGCGAGCTGTTTGGCGCGGTCTTCGGCCGCCGTGCTGACGATGACCGCCTGCATCAGCTCGCGCTGGCGCCGCCAGCCGAACAGGATCAACGCCACGTTCAACAGCATCGCGACGACCAGCGTCTGGTCCGCCACGTCGCCGCCCGCCTGATAATGCCGCACCGCCGACGTGACGACCGATCCGCCGATCGCGACGAACACGACGATCGCGACCAGGGTGATGAGGCCGCTCGCCAGATCGCGCGGCGCCTTGTGCGACAGGCGGATCGGTTGCCCCGGCGACGATTGCCCCCGCGTCGATGGACCATCCAGGTCGGTCGCCATGCCTTGCCCCCTATTCGCGGGGCCGTGTCCCATGGTCGCGGTGTAGAAGGTGTTAAACGCCGCCGGTCCGCGCGACACTTTCGGGGTTAACCCGCGGCAACCATGCGGCGGCGGCGCCCGGGTTGCGCCGTGCGGGCGCCTCGGCTAAGGACCGCCGCGACGTTTCGTCAACGAACGCAATCGACACGCGCCTGCGGGCGCACGCTGGCCGGCGAGGTTTCGCCCGCCGGCGCTTTTGCGTTTGGCGCGGGCGATAAGAGGAATGTTAATGTTCGATAGCCTGAGCGATCGTCTTGGCGGTGTGTTCGACCGGTTGCGTGGCCGCGGCGCGTTGACCGAGGCGGACGTGCGCGCGGCGATGCGCGAAGTGCGCGTGGCGCTGCTCGAGGCCGACGTCGCGCTGCCGGTGGCGCGTGAGTTCGTCGACAAGGCGACCGAACAGGCGATCGGCCAGAACGTGCTGCGCTCGATCACGCCGGGGCAGCAGGTCGTCAAGATCGTCCATGACGCGCTGATCGAGATGCTGGGCGCGGAAGCGTCCGGGCTGGAGCTCGACGTTACCCCGCCCGCCGTCATCATGATGGTCGGCCTGCAGGGATCGGGCAAGACCACCACCACCGCGAAGATCGCCAGGCGACTGAGCAAGGGCGCAGGCGGAGAGCGCAAGAAGGTGCTGATGGCGTCGCTCGACGTCAATCGCCCCAATGCGCAGGAGCAGTTGGCGACACTGGGCACCCAGACCGATGTCGCGACGCTGCCGATCGTGGTGGGCCAGCAACCGGTCGATATCGCGCGGCGCGCGCTCCAGGTGGCGAAGCTGCAGGGCTACGACGTGCTGATGCTCGATACGGCGGGCCGCCTGCACGTCGATCAGGCGCTGATGGACGAGATGCGCGCCGTCGCCGATGTCGCGACCCCGGCCGAAATCCTGCTCGTCGTCGACAGCCTTACGGGGCAGGACGCGGTCAACGTCGCGCAAAGCTTTTCCGCGCAGGTGCCGCTCACCGGCGTGGTGCTAACGCGCATGGACGGCGATGCGCGCGGCGGCGCCGCGCTGTCGATGCGCGCCGTCACCGGCAAGCCGATCAAGTTCGCCGGCACGGGCGAGAAGCTCGATGCGCTGGAAGCATTCCACCCCGAACGCGTCGCCGGGCGGATCCTTGGCATGGGCGACGTGGTGTCGCTGGTCGAAAAAGCCGCGGCCTCGATCGAGCAGGAAGACGCCGAGCGCATGGCGTCGCGGCTCGCCAAGGGTCAGTTCGACATGAACGACCTGCGCGGGCAGTTGCAGCAGATGCGCAAGATGGGCGGCATCGGCGCGCTCGCCGGCATGATCCCCGGCATGAAGAAAGCGCAAGGCCAGGTCGAAGCCGTCGGCGGCGAGAAGATTTTGCTGCGGATGGACGCGATCATCACCGCGATGACGCCAAAGGAGCGCGCCCGGCCCGAACTGCTCAATGCCAAGCGCAAGATCCGCATCGCCAAGGGTTCGGGCACCAACGTGCAGGACGTCAACAAGTTGATGAAGATGCATCAGGAAATGGCGACGGCGATGAAGAAGATCCGCAAGATGGGCGGACTGAAGGGCATGATGGCGATGCTCGGCAAGGGCGGCATGGGCGGGATCGGCAATGCGATCGGCGGCGCCGAACTGGGCGAGGCGATGAACCAGATGCAGGGCGGCTTGCCCGGGCTGGGCGGCGCGCAGACCGGCCTGCCAAAGCTGCCGCCCGGCTTTCAGAATTTCATGAAGAAGAAATAATTCACGTAAATCATATCGGAAGAAGGAAGTATTCGTAATGGCAATCAGTATTCGTCTGTCGCGCGGTGGCTCCAAGAAGCGCCCCTATTACCGAATCGTTGTCGCCGATGCGCGGTCGCCGCGTGATGGCCGCTTCATCGAGAAGATCGGCACCTACAACCCGCTTCTGGCGAAGGATTCGCCCGACCGGGTCAAGCTCGATGGCGACCGAGCCAAACATTGGCTCGGCGTAGGCGCGCAGCCGACCGACCGCGTCGCCCGCTTCCTCGACGTGATGGGCGTGCGTGAGCGCCCCGCGCGCAACAACCCCAACAAGGGCAAGCCCGGCGAGAAGGCGACCGAGCGCGTAGAAGAGCGCGCCGAGAAGGCCAAGGCCGCCGAAGCCGCCGCGGAAGAAGCAAGGAACGCCCCGGCACCCGAGCCGGTCGCCGAGGAAGCTCCTGCCGACGAGACCGCTGCGCCAGCGGAAGGCTCGAACGAGGAAGCCGAAGCCGTTGTCGCGACCGAGGTCGAAGCAGCGACCGAAGCGCCGACGCCTGAAGCGGAGAAGGTCGTGGAAGCGGTGGCCGAGGAAACCCCGGCGGTTGACGCTGCCGCTGAGGAAACGCCGGTTGCCGACGCGAATGAAGTGACCCCGGACAGCGACGCGGGTGACGATTCAGCCGCTCCAGAGGGTGAGAGCGCCCAGGCGCCGGCCGAGGGCTGATGGCACAGGATTCTCCCGTCACGCTCGCCGTCGTCATCGGCGCGCACGGCGTGACGGGGGAGGTCCGCCTCAAGGTTTTTGCCGAGAATCTCAAGAGCTACGAAGCTTTCAACGACGGCGCGCTGAAACTCGCCGCGTTGCGTGATGGTTCGAACGGCGCGATCGCCCGCTTCGCCGAAATCACCGATCGCAATGCGGCCGAGGCGATGCGCGGCACCGCGCTCACC
>JALYTP010000213.1 GCA_030854225.1 Pseudomonadota bacterium | reverse complement strand
CAGCCGATACGCCACCCCCGGCGTCTGGCGCGCGGCGCGGCCCGCACGTTGCGTGACGGCAGCCTGGCTCGCGCGTTCGGTGACGAGCCGCGTCATCCCCGCCGCGCGGTCGTACCGCGGGCGGCGCGCCAGCCCCGAATCGATGACCACCGAAATGCCGTCGAGCGTCAGGCTCGTCTCCGCGATTGACGTCGCGAGCACGACCTTGCGACGCCCCTGCAGATCGGGCGCGATCGCGGCGCGCTGCGCGGCGGGGTCGAGTTGGCCGTGGAGCTTGTGCAGCACGATACCGTCGCTCAATCCGGTCAGCCGTTCGGCGGTGCGCTCGATCTCGGCGACGCCGGGCAGGAACGCCAACACGCCGCCGCTTTCGTCGCGCAGCGCGAGCCGACACGCGGCGGCGACCGACTCCTCGATCCGCGCCTCCGCCGCGCGGCCGATATGCCTGAGCGTCAACGGATGGCTGCGCCCCGCGCTCTCGACGACCGGGGCCTCGCCGAGCAACGCCGAGAAGCGCGCGCCGTCGAGCGTCGCCGACATCGCCACCAGCCGCAGATCGGACCGGAGCGCACCCTGCGCATCGAGCGCGAGCGCGAGCCCGAAATCGCTGTCGAGGCTGCGTTCGTGCACCTCGTCGAACAGCACCGCGGACACGCCTGCCAGGTCGGGATCGGCCTGGATGCGCGCGACGAAGATGCCCTCGGTCAACACCGTCACCCGCGTTGCGGCGGAGCGCCTGCTGTCCATCCGCGTGGCATAGCCGAAGGTCTTGCCGACGCCCTCCCCGGCAAGGCTCGCCATCCGCTCGGCGGCGGCGCGCGCGGCGAGGCGGCGCGGGGAGAGCAACAGCACCTCGCCGGTGCACCAATCCTCGCCGAGCAAGGCGGGCGCGACGGCGGTCGTCTTGCCCGCGCCCGGCGGCGCCACCAGCACAGCGTTCGACCCGTCGCGCAACGCCGCGAGCAGATCGGGCAGCACGGCATGGATCGGCAAATCGCTCACCGGCCCGCTGCTGCCACAGCGGCGCGCGATGTCCTAGTATTTCACGAAAAACCGGTGCTAGAGGCGCGAATCATGCACGGCCATTCGCACTCCGATCATGCGCACGATCATAGCGATCAGGGGCACGGCCACCATCACGGCCACGCCCCGGCGAACGGATTCGACCGGGCGTTCGCGATCGGCATCGCGCTCAATCTCACCTTCGTGATCGCGGAGGCCGGATTCGGCTTCGTCGCGGGTTCGGTCGCGCTGCTTGCCGATGCCGGGCACAATCTTTCCGACGTGCTCGGCCTCGCCATCGCCTGGGGCGCCGTCGCGCTGGGGCGGCGCCAGCCGTCGAAACGCTTCACCTACGGCTACAAGGGGTCGAGCATCCTCGCGGCCTTGTCCAACGCGCTGCTGCTGCTGGTGGCGCTCGGCGCGATCGTGCTCGAGGCCGCGCAGCGACTGGCGGAGCCGATGCCGGTGGCGGGCGCGACGGTGTCGATCGTCGCGGCGGCCGGGATCGTCGTCAACGGCGTCACCGCATGGCTGTTCGCGCGCGGGCGCAAGGGCGACATCAACATCCGCGGCGCGTTCCTGCATATGCTGTCGGACGCGCTGGTCTCGGCCGGGGTGGTCGTCGCCGGGCTCGTCATCTGGCGGACCGGGCTGACCTGGATCGACCCGGTCGTCAGCATCGTGATTGCCGCGCTGATCTTCGTGCAGACCTGGGGAATGTTGCGCGAATCGGTCGAGATGTCGCTCGATGCCGTGCCGCGCGCGATCGATTACGACCGGGTGTGGGATGAATTGCGCCTGCTGCCCGGGGTGTCGCGCGTCCACCACGTCCATATCTGGCCGATGTCGACCACCGAGACGGTGCTGACGGCGCATCTCGTCATGCCCGCCGGCCACCCCGGCGACGTGTTCCTCCAGACGACGAGCACGATGTTGCAGGAGCGATTCGGCATCGGGCATTCGACGCTACAGGTCGAGCTGGAAGGAAATTGCGGCGACGAGGGCCGCGTGCCGAGCTAATAAGCGCGCGACACCGCGAACTCGACCGCCTCGATCATCGCATCCTTCGCCTGACCGGAGGCGAAGGTGCCGAGCGAGTCGATCGCGCGCTGGCCGTAATGGCGTGCGCGCGCCAGCGTATCGTCGACCGCGCGGGTCGAGCGGACCAGCGCCACGGCCTTCGCGAAATCCTCGTCGCTCGCGCGGTGGCCCATCATCGCATCTTTCCAGAACGCGCGGTCCGCCGCATCGCCGCGCGCGTAGGCCAGGATCACCGGCAGCGTCGCCTTGCCCTCGCGGAAATCGTCGCCGGCGTCCTTGCCCATCGTGCCGGCATCCGACACGTAATCGATCGCATCGTCGACCAGCTGGAACGCGATGCCCAGGTTGCGGCCATAGGCGTCCAGCGCGGCTTCCTCCACCTCGGGGCGTTCGGCGACCACGGCGGCGATCTTGCACGCGGCGGCGAACAGCGCGGCGGTCTTGGCGCCGATGATGTCGAGATAACGCTCCTCGCCGATATCGACGCGCCGCGCGGCGGTAAGCTGGTTGACCTCGCCCTCGGCGATGATCGCGCTCGCGCCCGAGAGGATCTTGAGCACCTTGAGCGAACCGTCCTCGACCATCAGCTCGAAACTGCGTGAAAACAGGAAATCGCCGACCAGCACGCTCGCCGGGTTGCCCCAGATCAAATTCGCGGTGCGCTTGCCGCGCCTGAGATCGCTGCCATCGACCACATCGTCGTGGAGCAGGGTCGCGGTGTGGATGAACTCGACCACGGCGGCGAGACGGTGATGCCGCGCGCCCGAATATCCCAGCAACCGCGCGCTCGCCAGCGTCAGCATCGGCCGCATCCGCTTGCCCCCGCCCGCGATCAGATGCCCGGCGAGTTCGGGGATCAGCGGGATATCCGATTGCATCCGCGCCAGGATGACCTGATTGACCAGGTTCAGATCGCCCGCCACGAGCTGCACCATCGGCTCGAGCGAGGGCTGGCCCCCGTGTGCCTTGTCGCCATCGATGCGGTGGATGGTCGCGGTCATGCCGCAAGGCTCTGGCGGCTGGTGGGGGCAAAGGCAAGGCCCCTGCCCCCCGCCCCCTGCCCCCCGCCCCCTGCTCCCCGCCCCCTGCTCCCTGCTCCCTGCTCCCTGGGCTTGCGCGCGCGCCTGCGATCCGCGAAAGCCCAGCGCGACCGATGGGAGACGCCGGTGGCCGAGGAAACGCGCGACGAAACGCTGGGGCGCTTCCGCCAGAGCATCGACAATATCGACGCCGCGCTCGTCCATATCCTCGCCGAGCGCTTCAAGGTGACCCAGGCGGTCGGCCGCTACAAGGCCGAGCACGGCCTGCCGCCGGCCGATCCGCGGCGCGAGGAGGAACAGATCGCGCGGCTCCGCATACTGGCGCGAGACGCCGACCTCGATCCCGATTTCAGTGAGAAGTTCCTGCGCTTCATCATCGACGAAGTGATCCGCCACCATGAGCGTGTCCGCGATTCGGGCTAAGGCGGGCGCGCGCCGTCCGCTGGCGGTGCTCGCGCTGGCGCTGGCGGCGATGCTGGCCGCGCTGGCGTGGCAGATCGCCGCGTTCGCGCCGGGGATCATGACATGGGACGCGGTGCGCCAATATGGCGAGGCGCTCAGCGGGCATTATGACGATTGGCATCCGCCGGCGATGGACTGGCTGTGGCGCCAGTTGACCCGCATCGCCACCGGCCCGGGGCCGATGTTCGCGGTGCAGCTCGGCCTGTATTGGGCGGGGCAAGCGGGGCTGATGCTCTGGGCCTGGCGCGCGCGGCGGCCGGGGCTCGGGCTGACCTTCGCCATCGCCGCGACGTTGCCGATCCCGATCGCGCTGATGGGCGGTGTGCTCAAGGATTGCCTGATGGCGGGCGCCTTGCTGTCGGCAACCGCGTTGCTCGCCTGGACTCCGACGCGTGGCGGTG